>NZ_FNZB01000005.1 GCF_900109205.1 Sphingomonas sp. OV641
GACGCCGCGGCGTTAGAAATAGAGGAGCCGGGCGACACCGGTCGGCACGGCTCTTCCGCTGTTTACAAATGAATGTGCTATCTCTTGGAAACCCTAGGGGCTGTTGAAAAACGTGCCGCTGGTAGCCGGGTCCGGTTGGGGGCGGAATGACACCCCAAAGCATAGCGATCCCGTCTCGCATGGGATCGAGAAATGGGAAAGTGACTATCCCTCCCGTTGCGGCGGCAGCCTTCGATATGTCGCTTTTACTTTCCCGGCCGCAAGCCATCTGGGTAGTCGTTCATTGTACCTCGGCGCACAGCGATATGGAAGAACCCAGATCGCCGCACGATCGCTTCAGCCTTACGAACGCAACTAGCTGCCCGCTTGTCGTCTGAAACCAAATCGATTTTCCGTTGCTTATCTGGCAATTCTCTTAACCAATCGCGAACTTCTCGCTCTTTCGACATGACCATATCTTGGATTTGAAAATGGCATACCCCCTCTTCGACATGAACATAAACGGGATAGCCAAGAGACTGTCCTGCTAACGATAGCGCCAGTGCCATGTATGTATTGGTCATGCGTACACGCCTAACACGTATGATCGGCTCCGCAATAATGCTGTCTGCTCGCCGCCTATTCCCGATTGGGAAGGCGCAGCGAGAAAGCTGGGCAGGATCGTTCTCTTGATGCGCCTAGGGGAGCTACTTTCTCGAAATCTGTTCCCGATTGAGTTTTCTCAAAACAGCCCGTCGTACATGGGAAAGCGGGAATATTTCTGCACGGCAAATGGCCGGTTTCGAAACGCCGAGACGATTTACTGAACGGCAGGATTTGGGCGGTTCCTGCCGTCGCCGTCAAACGCTGGTATGCCGGTCAGCGTCAGAGTGTCCGGCAGCGCACGGTTTTGACGGCTTGCCGGACAAGATCGGCGCGCAACGGGTTTACGGACACGTTCTGTTCGCTCCTAGCGTACGCAAAACTCACTTTCGTGTCGTGACCCCACTTATGCGGCTTGTAGGATGAGAACAAAAGCAGAAATCCCTGTTCCCAAGATGTTCTGTAGGCGCGTATCATGCGCGCATGTCCGCGTGTGCCATTCCCTTGTCCCGACCCGTACCGATCGCCGAAGTCCCCGTTGCCCTGCGCTTGCAGGTCGTAAGCGCGGCCGGTGCCGGCTTTCCGTCACCCGCGCAGGACTGGGAGGAGACGGCGATCGACCTGGTCGAGCTGCTGCGGCTCGACCGTGCCGCCAGCTTCGTATTCCGCGTCAGCGGCCAGTCGATGATCGATGCCGGCATCCATGACGACGACGTTGTGGTGGTCGATCGCGACGCGACACCGACCAGCGGACGGATCGTCATCGCGGTGGTCGATAGCGGCTTCGTGATCCGCCAGATCGTCTGGCGCGACGGCAAGCCGCTGCTCGAGGCGCGCAACGCGCGGATGCGCTATGAGCCGGTGATCGCGGACGAGAACGTCGAGGTCTGGGGCGTGGTACGCGCCTGCGTCCGCAACCTTCAGGGCTAAGGCACGATGTGGGCGATCGCCGACGTGGCGAACTTCTATTGCTCGTCGGAACGGGTTTTCGACCCGTCGCTGCGCAACAAACCGCTTATAGTCCTGTCGAACGGAGACGGCTGTGCTATCGCCCGTTCAGAAGAAGCGAAAGCGCTGCACATCAAAATGGGCGCACCGATGTTCAAAATTCGCGACACCGTTCGCGAACACGGTATCCAGTATAGAAGCAGCTGTTACGAACTATACGCCGACATGAACCGCAGGTTCAATCAGGTAATTGCCGAGCATAGCTGCACGGTAGAGGTCTATTCTATCGATGAAAGCTTCTTCCGTCTACCGGTTCTGGCGAACGGATTGGGCGACGTGGCGGCCGCGCACCGGATCATAGCAGCGGTCCAGCGATCGACGGGCCTGCCGATCCGCATCGGGCTGGGACCGACACGGACGCTGAGCAAGGTCGCCAATGCGCTGGCCAAGGCATCGGAGAAGGTCTGGCGCGGCGTGGTCGACCTGCACGACGAGGAGCTGCGCAAGCGGATGTTCGCGCAGTGGCCGGTCGAGGAGGTGTGGGGGATCGCCAGGGCCATGAGCGCGCGGCTTCGGCCGCTGGGGGTGCGGACCACGGCGGACCTGGCAGCCTTGCCTCCGGAGATCGCGCGCAATGTCGGCACCGTCGTCCTCGAGCGGCTCGTGCGCGAACTCAACGGCATCGAGTGCACCGACTTCGAGCCCGAACCGCCTCCATCCAAAGCGACGGCGGTGACCCGCTGCTTCGGCGAGCCGGTACATGACGTGGCGGCGTTGCGCGAGGCGATGGTGCGCCGCGCGGTGCGCGCGGCCGAGAAGATCCGCGCGCAGCATCTCGCCGCCTCCCGTCTCATCGCCTTCGCGCACGGCAGCCGCTTCAAGCCGAACGCCCCATCAGCATCGCGGGTGGCGCGACTGTCGCCGGCGACGCACGACCCCCGGATCATCGCCGGTATGGCCGGGCGGATGGCCGATGCAATGTACGAGGCAGGCGGCGTCTATACCAAATGCGGGGTGATGCTCGAAGGACTGGAGCCGATGGCCGCGCACCAGGCCGACCTGTTCGCCGTACCCGATCCGCGCTCGCCCGCGCTGCTGGCCGCGATCGACGGTTTGAACGGCCGGTTCGGCCGCCACACCATGCGGCTTGCATCCGAAGGGTTCGGGCAGAAGGCGTATGACACCAAGCGCGCGTTCAAGAGCCCGTCGTGGACCACCCGGATCGATCAGGTGCCCGTCGCGCGCTAGGTTTAGATTGTTTTTCCTCCATGCAATCGTGCTTTCCTAGTTGCATGAAACCATGCTTGCATCCTTACATGACGGCATGTTGGCATATTTTCATAGTGGCATGGTTGCATGGTTGTATGATTGCATGGTTATGAGCCAAGTTACTCCTCGGACTCTCGTACGATGGGATAGTTGTATTTTGCGAAAAGAAGATTCAGCGCTTCGCCAACAAGGCGCTCTTGGGGTATGCGTTTCCCCTGACCGTCCCGAGTGCGGAAGCTAAGTTCCTCGAGAGTCGTCCAGAATTCAGGTCTGAGATAATGGGTTTTAGCCGATTTGTTGGCTCGTGATGGCGGTACATAGCCAACATTTCGTGATCGGGTTCCGGTCTGCGTTGTTACGCCCTCTTCCGACTGCTCGGGATCCAGCACGCGGCTTGGTGGAGATGTCCCAGTAACCCCGGAGCTAGACAAATCTGTGGAAGAATTGATGGCTGTGGCGAGGAGTGAAGGCTTCCGGCTCACGCTTTAGCCCTTTCATGATTGCCTGCAAGCATGCTTGCCTGTTGTTGAATGAAAGAGAATAGGCTCCCCACCTCCTGAGCGGCTCGCCCATTCGGTTCCAACTCCTGCGGTGACTGCCCGAGTGCCGGCGCATCCTCGAAAGCCTTCAGACGCGAAAGATGGACTGGAACTACCGGTATACCAAATCGGCTGGCGATGGCGGTGGCGTCGTCGTTAGCCCGCCCGCCTGCATTTGGGTGGACAAGATTGATTACAACGAATGCGGGTGGATTTCCCGCCATATCCAGCAACCGTTTCAACGGCTCCAATGTGTCGATCGCAAATATCTGAGCTTGGGTAGGAATGAGAACGATATCGGAATGTCTGGCCGCTTCAGTGGAAGCGCTATCCATCTTGCCGGGTGTATCGATGAAAACCCAATCCATGCCTAGCGCTCGATAGGCATCCAGCGAACGGCGGATCGCACCAGGCTGAATCGAGGCAACGTCCGGACCACCGCCTTTGCGACGATCGAACCAATCCACCGCATTTGTCTGTGGATCAAGGTCGAGGATCGCAGATTTCATCCCGGCCGAGTGCGCCGCAACGGCAAGGGACGTTGCTATCGTTGTTTTTCCGGTGCCCCCTTTTTGAGTGCACAAGGATAATGTAATCATGCTTGCACCCTTTCATGCTATTATAGCTGCATGCTTACATGCAAGGCAGAAACCGTGCAAGCATGTAAGGATACCATTGTGCTTACATGGTTGCACCTCTTCATGGCGAGCCCAAAGGCGCCAAAACTGTGCGCGATCCCCGCCTGCAGCGCTACTGACCGCGATCGACGGGCTGAACGGCTGGTTCGGCCGACACACGATGCGGCTTACCTCGGGAGGGTTCGGGCAGAAGACCTATGATACCAGGTGCGCGTTCACGAGCCCTTTGTGGACCACTCGGATCGATCAGGTGCCGGTGGCGAGGTGAGCGATTTGCCGTCGTGCAACCCATTGCAGCATCAGCGTCGCGATCAGGGCAATCCCGAGGACCAGCGCCATCGCATCGACGCCGGTCTGCCGCCCGAGCACCCACAGGAGGGCGAGCGCGGTGAGGAACATGGGTACGGCAAGGATGCGGCGCAGCGAGGCCATCCAAGGGCCGGGGCGGGGGAGCCGGTCGCGCAGTGCGGGGATGTATCCGATGCCGAGGAACGGCAATGCGATCCCGAGCCCGAGCCCGGCGAACACGAGGAGCGCGGCGGGAGCGGGGAGCATCATCGCGGCGCCGAGCGCGGCGCCCATGAACGGACCCGAGCACGGGGTGGCGACGAACGCGGCGAGCGCGCCGGTCGCGAACGCGCCGACATGACCGGCGCGGCCGGCGAAGGCGGGGGTGGGCAGTTCGTAGAGCCCGGCGAGATTGAAGGCGAGAACGGCGAACAGGACGGCGAGCGCGCCCACGACGACCGGGTTCTGGAGCTGGAACGCCCATCCGAAGGCAGCGCCGGATGCGCGCAGCGCGAGCAGGGCGCCGCCGAGCGCGAGGCAGACGATGACGACGCCGGCGGCATAGGCGAGCGCCTCGCGGCGCGCCGCTGCGGGCGAGGCTCCGGTGCGGGCGAGCCCGAGCGCTTTCAACGACAGGATCGGAAACACGCACGGCATGACGTTGAGGATCAGGCCGCCCAGCACCGCGCCGAGGAAGGCGAGCAGCGTCGTCACGCGGGATCGCCCCTCACAGCGTCACTCCGATCACGACCATGAGGAGGGCGTAGACAGCGCCCGCGATCTTTGCACCGCCCATGAGACGGGCCGGACGCCCGCCCGCCTGCGATGCCAGGTCCGGTCGATCCCGGTGCGCAGCGACAGCGCGCCGTCGACTGCGAGGGCCGAGCCCATCGCGAAGATGAGGAGGGTCAGCCATTTGCTGAAGCGCAGCGGGCTCATGGATGTCAGAACGAAGGCGCTTATCAGCACCATCATGAGGATGCCGGTGACAGCGCCGGCAAGGTCGAAGAGGCCGCGCACTCGGCCGGGGTCGAGCGGGCCGACGGGCGGGCGCAGCAGGACCATGGGTCGCCGGCAGGTTCGGCACGGCTCGATGCGCGAGCCGGCGGGGAAGGGCGGCAGGTCGGCGCGGCAGCATTCGCACCTCGCGCGGGCGCGGCCCATCATGTTCACGCAGGCATTGCCTCGACATGCCAGACCTCGATCGACCCCTGCGGGGTGCGGACCCCGGCGATCCGGACCGTTCCGGTCAGATAGGGCCGCACATCGGCCGAGCAGTCGAGGCGCCACCACATGCCGTCGCGGTCGCGCAGGAGGAGGCCGCGGGCGCTATGCTCGACGGTGCCTTCGAGCCGGTGGGGGAGGATTGCGCTCATGGCGATATCCTGTCGACGCTCTCGCCCGGGTCAAGGTCGCCTCGCGTGTCGGGAGTGCCGCGGAAGCATTCGGCGACGCAGTGCAGCAGCTCGCCGCCCCGGTGGAGGAAGGGGCGACCGTTCATGCGGACGGTCTCGTGGGCGAGACGGCGGCAGGGTTTCCCTGAGCGATCGACGAACCCGCACGGCACCGCGAGCGGGGCAGGGGGCGCCTGCGTCGTGCCATCGTCGGTGCCGTCATCGTCGGCGGCGAGGGCGGGTTCGCGGAAGAAGTCATGCTGGCGGTCCATGGCGGATCATCCGGGTGAGGGGGACAGGGACGGACCCAAGTCCGTCCCATCCGCTCTCCCTCTTCTCTCCCGTCAGTTGCGGGCCGACGCGACCACGGGCGCGGGGGCAATTGGCGTACCGGGCGCTGCGGCGGGCGCGACCGGCTGACCCACGCCCGGAGCGGGTGCGGGAGCCGCGACGGCGATACGCGCCTGCGCGGACGTCGTCAGCTTGCGGAAGGCGTCGAGCAGGGCAAGGCTGGTGATCTTGCCGATGTCGGTCGAGGTATAGCTGCCGCCGAGCGCACCGATGCCGGCGTTCGCGAGAATACCGCCGCCCAGGATCGAGAGGTCCTTCTTGCGCGCCGAGCCGGTGGCGATGGCCTGCTGAAGCCCGGTCTTGACCTCGACCAGCGTCAGCATGGTCTGGCTCTCCATCTTCTTGGTCCGAAGGCCGAGCCCGCCGGGGAGCAGGCCCCCGACAATCCCCCCGGCACCGCCTGCGTTATTGTCGCTGTAGATGACCTTGGCGGTCAGCATATAGTCGGCCGCGCGCAGCGAGGCGGTGTTGCGCGCGCCCGCGACCGAACCACCGGCGGCAAGCTCGCGCTCGCGCTGAAGCGCGTCGAACCCTTCGCCGCGATCTACGACGTAGAAGCAGCCCGACTGCGAAACGAGCAGCTTGAGGAGCGGCAGTGGATCGACACGGGCGCTGCCCCCGCCATTCTGTGCCTCGGCCATGCGCACGAAGGCGCGCATCGCGGGTGGCAGATCGTCGGCGGGAGCCGCGGCGCTGCGCTCCTCGACCAGTGCGACGGTGCCGAGCGGCGCGGTGCAACGCGGCACCTCGGACGCCTCGTCGACGCCGGTGCCGCCCTTGCCGAGCTTCTGGGCGGTCGCGGGGGCGGACAAGACGGCCAGGAGGCCGAAAGCGGATATCAGGGTACGCATCGTGTCAGTTTCCAACGGTCATGGGGGTCGCGAGGATGACGCCCGGAGGCGCGAGGAGCGCGGCGACACGATCGCGCACCTCGTGGAATGTCGGCCGAACGGAGCCGGGGATGCGGATGGTGGCGTAGCCCGCACCGGCGGTCATCGCGTCGCGGCGGGCATCGCGTAAGGGGTTGTGGGTCCGGTCATCGACCTCGATCAGCGCGACGATGTTGCCGGTGGCGCGGTCCTGCGCGACAAAATCGACGATCTTCTGCGAGAAGGCGTTGCGGTCGCCGATATGACGTTTGCGGCCGGGAAGCGCCGGGACGGCGAGCAGCGCGCCCATCGCGACCTGGGCGTGGATGCGGCAATGCGGCAGCGCGCGTTCGAGCGCGTCGAGCATCGCCGCCTCGCGGGACGTGAGGAAGCGTTTGGCGACCGGGCGCGGCGGCCCGAACGGCCGTCCACTTCCAGCCATCCCGAAGGCGATCCGGGCGAGCAGCACCAGCGCGCCGATCGCGACGTACAGGGCGATGATCTTTACCATCGGCTCAACCCCCCGGTGTTGCCGTGTTCGCGGCGTCGGCGGCCCCCCCGGGCTCCGACGCCGGCACAGTCTGCCATGTCCGGACCGGCATGTCTTGTCTTTCGGTCCCGTCGGTGATGGCGGCGTCGTGGGTGGCGGACAGCCGGTCCCCGGCCTGTGCCATCCACTCGGTCTCGAGCCGGAGTCGTTCGGGCGACCGGGTCGGCTCGGCGAAGATAAACCAGCCCATGCCGGCGATCGCGGCGACGCCTGCGAGCATGAACCCGCGCTGGATGCGGCGGTGTCGCCGATCGCCATGATCCATATCGAGCCGTGCGAAAGTTTCTTCGACCGGGTGATATGTCGGCCGGGCTTCGAGCGCGGCGACACGCCTGGTGAGCGCGCGCAGCGCCTCGTCACCGCCCGGTGCCGGTAGGGCAGCGGGTTCGCCCGCCCGCCGTGGGCTTGCGAACAGTTCGTCGTCGAGGCTGGTGTCGACGAAGCCGACAGGATCCGTCTCACGGATCACATCAGCCTGCTCCAGGTCGTCCGGCCCACCGTCGTCCTGCGCGGTGCCCGACCGCGCGAAGGAGACGACCTCGCCGGGCGGACGGGATGCGGACACCTCGTCTTCCTCTCCGACCTCGCTGAGATCGATGGTGAGCGTGAGGTTCGGGTTTTCCGGCAGTGGCAGGGCGAGTTGGTGACGGGCGTCGTCGTCGAGACCGTCGGCGTGCCCCAGGAAGACCATCTCGCCGACGCCGTACCAGTGCAGCGTCCTCGCGGTCAGTCGTGCGTGGAGCGCGCGGGCGAGGACGTTGTACGAGCCGTAGCGCGATACGAACAGGATGGCGTCTGCCTCGAGCTCCATCCACCGACGCACCGACATGAACCGGCAATGGTCGGGGGCGGCGATCAGACCATCGGACAGTTCGCGTAAACGTTTGAGGACCGACCACGTCAGCTTCGCGGCCGCGCTCTCGTCGTCGGGGATGTTTTCCAGCCGGGAACGCACCTCGGCGTGGGCGAGGGTGCGCAGCGCGTCGGCTGCTTCATCGAGCCAACCGTAGCGGTGAAGGATGTCGGCCAGGATCGGGCGTGCCGCCAGTTGCACCGGATCGGACATGAGGGCAGGCAGCATGGCGTACGCGGCCGCCACGCAATCGTCCGGCGAGCGATGATCGGCCTCGAAGTCGTAATTGCCGAGCGCGAGATCGATATGAGCGTCGCCCTTGGCGAAGAAGCGCTTCGCGATGGCGTCACCGCGATCGAGGATGACGAGGCGGTTGCCGCGTCGCGCATGGCGGACATGCGCTGTGAGCAGATCGGAGGGGATCGACCTTGCGTCGCCGTCGAGAACGGTAATGCCGGTAAGCGCGCTCATGCTTCCCTCCGATGTGCCGGATCGTGGTCGGTGTGCCCGGCGCGCAGCCGCGCGAGCATGGCATGGTCGTCGAGCGAGGCGCGGATGGCGGCGATCTCGCGGGTTGGGGCATCGGGGACGGCGACGAAGAGGATGATGGTGGCCGGACCACCGAGCCAGCGGGCGATCGAGACCCGGGGGAGGCGCGGATCGTGGTCGGCGATCATGTGCGTCGCCTGCCGTACGCCGGCGAGCACGGTCATGGCCCAGCGCAAGGCGTGGCCGTTCGCCGGGTCGTGACCGGCGACTTCCGCGACGGCTTCGCTCGGCAGCGCGCGGATCAGGTCGCGCGGGGTGGCGAGGCCGGTGCCGGGGAGGGTGCCGGCATGTTCGAGCGCGCGCAGCAGGACGTAGCGCGAGGCGCCGGTGTAGCTTGAACAGATCTTCGGATCGTCGGGCAGGAACGCCTCGACGGCTGACGCGCGGGCATAGGCGCTGACGTGATCGGCGAAGAAGTCCCAGTTGCCGCGCGCGGGGTCGATCAGGAGGTCGCTGGTCTGGTCGGCAAGGCCCGCGATCGTGGCGATGTCACCGAAGATGGCCAGACGATCGCCGTGGCCGGCGCGGGCGGCCGCCATCACGGGGGCAGGATCGATGGCGTCGTCGTCGGCATCGAGGATGCAAAGCCGGGGCGCATCGGGCTCGGGCTCGCGGCGGAAGCGGAACGGATGGATGTTTCCCATGATCGGTCCTTTGCTCACAGGTCGAGGCCGAGGCGTTTTTCGGGCAGCGGCAGGTCAGGATCGCGCGGCGGCATCGGCGGGAGCGAGGAGAGATCGTCGCGCTCCTCGGTCGGATGGCCGAGATCATCGCCGCGCATGTCGTCACGCCGGTCGCGCGCGTCGGCATCGCGCGTGTCATCGAGCGCGAGGTCATCGAGCGGTTCGTCGCGCAGGAGGTCTTCCATGCCCGTCCTCGACCAGTCGGTGTCGGACGCGGGGAAGGGCGGGAGGTCGGCGAGGTCGGGCAGGTCGGCGAGCGCATCGCGGTCGGCGGAGGACAGCACGCGATCGATCCCCGGGGCGTCACGCCCATCGCCTGCCCGATCCGTATCGGGCCGGTCGGGGGCTGCTGCATCGACGGCCGAGCGGCTCGGGTCCGCCGTCGCGCGCGCGCCAGCGCCGTCCGTGCCTGCGCCGTCGATGCTCGTCCCGTCCATGCCTGGCACGTCCATGCCCGCCCCCTCCATCGCCACCTTCGACCAGTCGGTGGTCGAGGCGGGCATCGGCGGCAGGTCGGGGAGATCGGGGAGGTTTGCGAGCAGGATGGGTGCGTTGTCGGGGAGGCCGGCGGTATCGCCGGCGGTGAGGCTGTCGAACGCGGCGGTGAGCGCGTCGTCGGCCGCGCGGGCCTTCGCTTCGGGTCCGTCGACGACGAGGCGGCCGACGGTTTCGAGCGAGGAAGTCTTGTCGCCGGGGTTGCGGTCGAGCTGGCGCATGAGTTTGTCGGTATTGTCGGTGACGAGCGTGATCGCGTCGCGCACACGGGTGACGAGCACGTTGAACAGGCGCTGGTTGGAGAGGTTGGTCTCGTGGGAGAGCATCACCCCGATCCCTTTGTCGGTGGTGATCCCCTGCGCCATGTGCATGTTGAGCGCGTAGGCGAGCGACAGGCGCGAGAGCATCGGGTCGCCGGGTTCGAGGGTGATCGTATCCTTCGAGGCGAGTTCGACGGTGACGCGGCCGTTCTCGATGCCGGTGACGGTCGCGAGCGCGGCATTGTCCATCCCCCGCTCCGTGTCGTTGGTGGTCCAGCGGATCGTCTCGCCCTCGTGGAGGCGGACGCTGTCGAGGGTGGAGATCTGGAGCCGTTCGAGGGTGACGGTCGGATCGAGCTTTTGCGGCGCGAAGCGGATCTTCTCCGAGCCGCGCCGCATCTCCACCTTGTTGGTGAAGACGCGGGTGACCTCGTAGGTGCCGCCCCGGCGCAGCCCCAGTTCGGGGATATGGCCGGTGACGGTGACCTGCTGGCCGACCTTGTAGAATTGGGTGTAACGCAGTTCCTCGGGCGTCAGGCTGACACGGTCGTGGACGGTGACATCGAGGCCAGGGCCGCGTAGCGTGCCGTCGGCGGTCAGCCCCTCCTGGATGCGGGTGTTGATGTCGCCGCGCGTCTCGCGGCCCGAGGCGAAGACGGCGGTGAGGCTGCGCTCTTCGGGCGAAAGGGCAAGCCAACGATCGGCGGCGACCTCGACGGGGGATCGCTCGCCGCCCTTCGTCTCGATGACGTTGTCGCCGAGCACGCGAACCGCGGCGCTGGCCCTGCCGACATTGGCGAGTTCGGCGACGGTGCGCAGCACATCGGTGCGCTGGCGCAGATTGTCGTTCATGTAGGCGACCGGGGCGCCTGCGGCCTGCACGACGGAGAAGGCCTTGCCGGCGTTGATCGACATCAGCTGCTGCTTGTCGCCGACGCCGCGGATCGCCTCGACGCCGAGCGCGGCCGCGACCTCGAACAGTCGCAGCAGATCGTCGTTGGAGACCATCGACATCTCGTCGACGACGAGGACGGTGTTCTTCATCTCGTCGCGCTTCGCCTGCGCGGCGGGCGTGTCGGGAAAGTCGAGATGGCGCTCACCCTGCCAGACGAACGATGCGATCGTCTGCGCCTCGATGCCGGCGCCGGCCTTCATGTCGGCGACCATCTTGTTCTGGAAGGCAAGGCCGTGGAGGCGGCGCCCTTCGCCCTCCAGCGTCCGCGCGGCGGCTTCGAGGACGGTGGACTTGCCCGCGCCCGCGACGCCCTGGACGAAGGCGATGCGGTCGGTGCCGGCGACGATCAGGGTGGCGGCGGCAAGCTGTCCGGCGTTGAGGTCGTGCGGCGAGGCGGCCTGCAGGAGCGTCGGCGCCCGGTCGGGGGCGACGATAGAGGGAATCGTGCCGCGCTCCTTGTCGATCGTGGCGATGATACGCTCCTCGGTGCGCAGCGAGTCCGGGGTGGTGACCATGCGGTACGTCGTGTCGTGCTGGCGGACCTGACCGGGGATCAGGCGCTCGGTCGCGACGAGACGTTCGATGCGTCGCTCGACATGATCGATGGTGACGCCCTTGAGGCCGAGATCGAGCGCCTGCTTGGCGAGGCGGTGAACGTCGAAGGCGGCTTCGCGGGTGGCGAGGATGCGCACGGCCGAGGCGACGGCGAATTGCGCGCGGGCATCGGCGGGGGTGCCGGCCAGACGGGTGACGGCGCGGTCGACCAGCGGGTCGGGGGTGGCGAGGTAATTGCCGACGATCTCGCGGGCGGAAGCGACGGCGGCACGTATCGCGTCCGCGCCGCGCTCGAGCGGGCTACGGCTCGCGTCATGGTCGTGCGCGCGGGTGACGCGCTCGGCGGCCGACAGCAGGTCCTTGCCGTCGAAGCCGAGGGCCTTCGCCTTGTCGATCCAGTCCTGGCGCAGGGTATCGCGGTTGTCGAGGCCGAGCTTGGGATCGCGGGTGCGCGCGGTCACCTCGCGCATCCCCTGCGCGCTCTTGATCCCGAGGCTTTGGGCGGCCGCGACGATATCGGCGCGGCGCTGGCTGAAGGCGTCGATGACCTTTTGCGGCACGCCGGTGATCTCGAAGGTGCCGTGCTTGCCGCCGGTTTCGACCTGGTAGCCGATCTTCTCGAGGCCGGCGCGCATATAGGCATGGTAGACCGCGCCGATGACGGTGTTGCTGGCCCAGATGCGGTCGGCATGGAGCGACTGCCATTTGCCATCGGCCATGCGGGTCAGGTTGGCGACGATCGCGTGGACATGGGCCTGCGGATCGAGCGCGCGGCTCGTGTCGTGCTGGAAGAGGGCGTAGAGGAGGTTGCCGGTCTGGACGGGGATCTTCTTGCCGCCGATGTCCTTGCGGGTTTCGGCGAGGTTGCGTTCGATCCAGGCCATGGTCTGGCGCACCGCCTGCATCTGGACGCCATCGGGTCCAAGGATGCGCTTGTCGCCGGCGACATAGGCCATCAGCGAGACCGACTTGGGCGCGGAGAAGGTGAGGTCGAAGCCGGCGCGACGGTTCTCGACCTGGCCGACCTTTTCGCCCGAGGGCAGCTCGCCGTTCAGCGCGCGCTCGAAGGTCGCCTTGTCGACCTGGCCGGACAGCCCCGCCGCCTCGGCGCCCTTGCCGCCCCACTGGCTGACCTCGCCGTTCTCGGAAGCGTAATAGTCGCCGTTGGTGAAGTCGTCCTTGGCGAAGTAATTGGACGCGCCGGAGGCGGAGCGGACGGAGGCGATCGAGTGCATCAGTCCATGCTCAGATCGTCACCACGATCGACGTGGTGATGGTGGTGATGGTCGCCGGCGCTGAAATCCTGACGTACCTCGACGATGGTCTGATCCTCGCGCTGGGCGGGCGGAGTGGGGCCGGTCGGGGCGGCGTCGCGAGCGCCGCGCGATGCGTCGGGAGCGGGGGTCCCGGAGGCCTGGGCGCGAGCGTCTCGCATATCCTGAAGCATGATGACCTTGCCGTCGCGTTGCCCCTGTGCGTCGCCCCTCGCATCCTTTGCGCCGGGGGTGACGCCCGGGTCGTTCGGATCGAGCCGCTGGGCGGCTTCGCGCTGTACCTGTTCCTGCGCCGCGATCTGGCCTTCGGTGGGCGCGGAGAGGATGGCATCCGCCATCGCCACGTTCGGATTGCGCGGTTCGACTTCCGCCTGTCCGGGCTGGGTGGCGCTGTCCCGTCCGTCCTCGTCCGGGCGCTTGCCCACGCCCCCCTTCTTTCCGCGTCTTGCCTCGTCGTCCGGCACGGCCGGACGGCGCTTCACGAAGCCGTCGGCGACGCGGGGGTAGTGCTGCCATTCGAGGCGGATGCGAGCGGCGGGAAATCCCTCGGGAAACTTGATGAAGCCGTGCATGGCGGGGAGGTTGGTGATGTCGTCGGGAATGACGAGCGCCTCGATCTGGGTGCGCGGGGTGAGCGTCGAGGCGTCACGGGTCGAATTGTATCCGTAGCTGTAGCCTTCATCCATCTGGCGGATCTCGCGGTTGCCGATGTAGCGGGCGCATTGCTCGGCGGTGTCGAGGTCGGCCGAGGCGAGGATCAGCTTGGTGCGCGCGAGCGAGGACAGGTTGCGGGCATTCTCCTCGCCGTAGACCTGGACGAGCTTGTCGAACGAGTGGATGCCGAGGATAATCGCGCCGCCATAATTGCGGGCGGTTTGCAGGCCCTGTTCGATGGCCGGGAGGCGGTGGAGCGCGCCGATCTCGTCGAAGAAGAACCAGGTGCGCAAGCTGCGGGTGTGCGGCATGGTCATGAGCGAGTGGACCGCGAGATTGGTCCAAAGCGTCAGCAGCGTGCGGTTCATCTCGAGATCGGTGTACGAGCAGGTGATGAAGAGGATCGAGCCGGGCTTTTTCTCGGACGTGATCCACTGCTTGATCGAGAAGCGGTGCTGGTCCTCGGGCAGCAGCAGGAGCGCCTTGGCGTTGGTGTTGTAGACCGCGCGGATCGCCTCGGCCATGCGGGCGGCTTCCGGGGCGGTCAGCGGGTCGGCGATGGTCTCTTTCAGGTAGCGGTGGACGTGCTTGAGGTCGGCGGTCATCAGGTTCTCGGCGAGCGCCTTGTTGGTCGCCTCGCCGTTCTCGATGAGCTTCATGCACATCTCGATGAACAGGGTACGCGCGGCGAGCACCCAGAAGGGGTCGGCCGAGCCGCCGTCGGAGGGAATGAGCGCGGCCGCAGCGGCGGTCAGTTCGCTCTGGGTCTTGCAGTCGTCGAACACCGACCAGGACGGGCAGCGGGCGTCGAGCGGGTTGAGGATGGTGTCACGGTCGGGATCGTAGAAGGCTTCCACATAAGCGCCAGTCAGGTCGAAGACGACGGCGGTGTCCTGGCGCTCGCGCATCTGCTTCAGAAGCGCGCGCAGCGCGGTGGTCTTGCCCGAGCCGGTCGTGCCGATGAGCATGGTGTGCGATTGTTCGAGCCGGTGCGGGTAGGGGATGCCGGCGATGGAGTAGGGGTGGTGGATCCCGGCGGCCTTTCGCTCGGCGAAGGGCTTCTTCAGCACGACCTTCGGATCGACGCCGGGGAAGAAGGTGGCGGCGTCCTTGGTGAACCCGTCGAGATTGAACGCGGCGATTTCCTTGAAGAGGAGGTCTCGCGGCACGAGCATGGCGCCGCGTTCGTGGCGGTCCTCCATCATCGCGGCGCCGCGCCTGGTCGAGAAGGAGAAGTACCAGATCGACAGCGGAATCGCGACGAAGGTGGCGAGCAGCGCAGAGCCCATGAACCCTCGCACCGCCTTGGTCCAGGCGAGGGCCACTTCGGGGACATAGGGCACGTAGCCCATGACGGTCGAATGCACCGAATTGTCGGGCATCCGGAGGTTCACCTTCTTGAGATTGTCGAGCGCCACCCAGTCCCAGAGCGAGGACAGGATTCGCATCGAGATCAGCTGAAAGTTGTTCTCGTTGAGGCGGACCGAGAGGATGATCGTGTAGGCGATCAGGAAGGTCCCGAGCCAGATGAGGATGGGCATCTTCGCGCCCTGTAGCCACATCCGGACGGAGGCATCGAGCAGCTGCGAGCCGCGGGTGAAATTGCCCGAGTTGCGAGGCCGTACGCCACGCGCGGAGGCGTGCGCCAGATGGACCGGACGGCCATCGTTGCGGATGTCAGCCCTGGCCATGGAATCGCCGCATCCGGTTGTCGGTGGAGCTGATGATGCGGTCGCGGAAATCCGGGAACTGCTCGGTGATGATCGTGTCGAGCGCAAGCTGCGAATACTCGCCGACGCGGATCAGCCGAAGCTGGCTGTCGGTTAGCAGGCTTTGGCCGAGTAGATACTGATCTATCGCGGCGCGAACAACGTCCGCAACAGAGCGACCTTGGCTAGATGCAAGCTCCGCGATGCGGCCATATTGCCGCGTGTCGAAGCGCATCGTTCTTTGATGGGAGATACTCAACCAAGCCTCCTTGCAGAGAGGCCGGTGGGGTCTAAAATGCCGCTAGCTTGGTACACCAGGCTCGAAGCGCGATCAAGATGTAATCAGCGCCTCCAGGTGGATCGGTCCCGGCAGGTCCCTGCTATACGCTTGGAATGAACCAATATTCTCAAGCGGTCCCGACCGGTTCTTTAAGCGGTCCCAAGAGACTTTCTAGCCGGTCCCAAAAGGTTCGTAGTCAAATACCGCACATTCCACTGTTTTCGTTGAATAAATGTCCAGCACAACGTGCGTACGGTGTGCACTACTGTAGTCCCATATCCTCCGTGCTGTACTGGCTCTGGTTCCTGCCTCGGTCGATCCCGGGAAGGTTCCCGTTTTGCGCGAGGATCGTGGCCGCCGGGAGGCGGAACGGGGTGGATGATTGCGTGCTTCGCACGCGGGGTTTCATGGCACTGGCAGGGGTCATTTCAGGGTCTCCGACAGAGTTGAAGTTGCGGCGTTGCGTCATGGTCCGTGGCGGCTAGAATGGGAGGGTTCAGAGCCCGATCAGCCGAACATGAAGGATAAAGGAAATGGCGAAATCACTGGATGCCGAACTGGCCGCGATCGAGGCCGAGGAGCGCAAGCTGTCCGAGCGTCGTAAAGCTCATCAGGGACGGGTGCGGGAGGCTGCGATCGAACGGGTCGAGAAGGCGGGTTTGCTGAAGCTTCCGCTCGATCGGCTCGACGGCCTGATGAAGTCGGTGAAGACGCTGGGCGTCGAGGAAGTCGAGAAGCGACTGAAGGCGTCAGCCTGAAGTCGGTCGAGCCGGGTCGAGGAACGCAGGCTGGCGTTCGGCATGATGCCGGTCGCCAGCCTGCGTCGCTATCGGACAGGACCGGCGCGATGCGCAGCGCTCGCGAGGCCGCAGGGCCGATGCGATGGGCAAGCGAGCTGGTCCGGGCGATCGGTCGATGGCTCCAACGGTATCAGGCAAAAAAACGGGGCGCGCTGGCGAAGCCGCGCGCCCCGTTTTCGGGTGAGAAGGATGTGGGTCAGCCGATTGTCGGCGGGGCGGTTACGCCCACGCCAGACACGCCTCGACGGGGACGCTGGTGGCGCGTGCCATGGCGACCAGCGAGGGCAGGTATTGCGACAGATGCGGATCGTTGCCGAGGCGGCGATGGATCACCGGATCGGTCAGGCGTCGGCGGAGGTCGGCAAGCGGGATTTCGCCGCAGGATTCAGCGTCGAGGCCGAGGCCTTCGAGCAGCGCATAGGCATTACCGTTGGCGACGTTGAGCGAGGGCGCGCTGTCATGGTTCCATGCGACCTCGATCATGACCAGCCCGATATTTTCCTCACGCCGGACGCGTATGCGTCGGCCGGTGAACTGCGCCTCGTCGAGGACCGCGATCGCGGCATCGGCATGGTCGAGAATGGCGCTCAGCGACGCGAGCGGCAAGGGGCAGACGCGTGCCTCGAAGGCGAACTCAGGTTCATCGATCGTACCCCATTCGTGATCGATCAGGGGCAGGCCGAGACGCTCGGACTGTGTGCGCAGAAAGTCGCATAGTGCCGCCAGCTGTCGAGGACTGATTTCGGCGGGACGGACGGCGTGGAAATTGTGGCCGTCATCGATGCGGAACGTGATGGTCATCTCGACCTCCTTCGTTGGAACCGCTTCTCCCGTTCCCGCTTCTCTCCAAGGCCGATGCGACGATACGTCGCGCGCATTTTCGGACCGTTGCCGATGCGTAGCTGCGGCAAGGAGACAAGGCGGATTCCAATGGCGAAGCGAAGAGGTGCAAGCCATGCCAAACGACTGACAAAAGAAAGGGCCGCCCGGTGCTAGCCGGACGACCCAGAGGGGAGCCTAGGGAAGGCTATCAGCGGGTAATCTGATTTACCACGCCGAGGATGGTTCCGGCGAGCGCGCAGAGGGCGATGATGCTGGTGACGATGATAAGCCAGACGCGCATCTGATCGACCGAAGCCTTGAAGCCGTCCATGCTTGTTCGGATACCCTCGAAGCGCGTACCCATGCTGGTGGTCATCCCATCCAGTTTGGCTTCGAGCCGCTGGTTCGCCTGTCCGACTGCCATGTCGATATGCTCCTCGACCGCATCCACGACCTTCTGGGCCGTATCGGGGTCGATATTAGCTTGGGTCAGCGCCCTGAACAACAGGACCTCCATGATCGTTCCTCCGTGATCGGGCCGGGAGCGACGGACCTGCCATTCTCCCCGTGCCGCCTATCCTGATCTTCCTTCTCTCCAATGGATCGCGACGACACGTCGCGGGGATTGCCACGCGCCCGGATCGGTATGGTGATCGCGACGGTGAGGACAGGAAGCGGCAGCAGCGCCGTGCCGGGCTCGATGCCCGGCGCGGCGCTTCCCCGTCCACGAAATGGGTTCCCTCGCGCGGGCTGATCTCCTTCGGCAACGATAGTTCGCGGCAGCAGCGATGGGGCGGGCTCGATGCCCGCGCCCGCGCTTACCCCGCTCGCCCGGAGTGCCGGTGCCGGCGAGCTGGTGGCGGCGTGTGTGTCGGGGTGCGGCAGCGCCTTACCGGAGGGGGGAAGGCGGGCGGGCGTGCGGTTGTCCGTGCGCGGCCCGCAGGGGCCGCGCCAGGGCGGCCGCGGGTCCGCCCGCCTGGCGTGGGGGGAACCAGTAGGGTTTCCCCCACGGACGGCCGCGACAAAGGGCCAGCGCCGGGGGGAGTCCCGGTGCTGGCCTAGTCATCCCTGCCAAGGGAACGGGTGTGAAGGGCGGTGCGGGGGAAACCGGGGGGTTTGTGCGCCGCCCCTCGGGATCAGCCCCAAGCCGCGCGCTTGGTCGCGGCGGGAGCCGGTCCCTGATCGGAGATACGATAGGCTTGGGTCGGGACGCCAGCCTTTTTGAGTTCGTTGAGCAAGCCGGACTGGATGCCGGTGCCTTGGCAAACGATGGCTTCGACGGGTTCGAGCGCGACAAGCTGGTCGTTGCGGCGGAAGCCCGCGGCACCGTTGTAGCGCGCGACGTTGGGGACGAACGCGACCAAGGGAACCTTGCGGCTCGCGGCCCATCCGGCGGCGATAAGGTCGCATCCCTTGCGCTGGCCGGACGTGCAAAGCGTCATGTGCGGAACGCGTGCCTTGATGGCGTCCAAGCGGTCGTAGATCATCTGGAAGTCGTGCCATTCCTGACCGCCCGAAAAGACGACGATGGGACCGGTGGGATTGCGCTGTTCGCGGATCGCGTCGGCGCGCGCCTTGAGGAAGTCCTTCGCCTCGATCTGGCTCGCGGTGCGGGCGGACGAAACGACGGTGCCGCGCGCGCTGCTCCACGGTTGACCGGTGTGCGCGCGATAGCATTCGGCGGCATAGTCGCGCATACATTCGATGGCGGCGCGCTGTTCCATCTTGGTCTGGGTGCGTAGCTGCAATTCCTCCATCTCGACCGCATGGATTTCGGACGGATCGGGGCGGCGGGCCATGTCGCCCAAGTCACGGGCAAGCGTGTCTTCCTCGCGCGCCAGTTTCTGCGCCTCGTAGTGGAAGGAATTGACGAATCCCCATGCGATGGCTTGGGCGCTCGTCTCAAGCCGGGTGTCGGCGAACAGGTCGAACAGGGTCGCCATGATCGCGCGGCAATCGAATTGCGCCTCGGCGGGTTCGGGCATGTCCAGTTCCTGTGCCGGTTCGCCCGGTCCCATGATCGACAGCGCGCCGACGTCGCCAAACGCCTCGTGGAAGCGGTCGGTGGTCGTCTCGTCCGCGATGTGCTCGCGGATCGCCTCGGCGCGGTCCTGCGCGGCGATTTCGTCGGGCGTCTGTCCAAGGGCTTCGCCAAGCTGGGAAAGGCTGGTATAGCGGCGGGAGGGCGTTTGCTTCGGCATCGGAATCTTCCTTTCGGCAGGGTAGGCGTCTTAGGACCGGGGGGAGCGGCGCAATCGCTTCCCCCCGTCCGTTCGGTGGTCTTAGGCGGCGACCGTCTCGTCGGCGGGCGTCTCGTTCTTGCGGCGACGGGTGGGGGTCATCGGCGGGATGGCGTCGTTGTCGTGCGCGCCTTCCTCGACCATCTGGCCGTTGGCGTCGGCGTTGCCGGTGCCGAAACCGTCATCGACGGTGCGGCGTCCGCGTCCCTGACGGCTGCCGTCGAGGTTCTCGCGGCGGGGGAGCGGGCGGTTCCAGACGACGTTGTAGGTTTCGGTTTCGTCGTCGGTGCGGAAGAGCATGACCTGAACCGGGGCGGCAAGGCTGGGGTCGTCAAAGCGTCCCTGATAGAAAACCTCGCCGCTCGAATTGCTGGTCTGCTCCCACAAAGCGCCGATCTGCACCCAGCGACGGGCGATGTTCAGGGCCATGATCTCGAACGCGGGGGCCTTGTCGCTGTCGCTTTCGACGGGGCGAAGTCCGAGCCGGGGCAGGTCGATATGCGCGGTAGCGATCGAACCGAGAAGCTGGCCGTTGGTGCTCTTGAAGGAACCGATGTTCATGGGTCTTACTCCGTGGGGGCCTATCCCCCTTTTGCCAGGTGCGGGGCCTTTCCCCTTCCGGCATCTTTCTTCTACCCCCTCCCCTCCAAGTATTGAAGCGCGTTGTTTTCTTGACACCAAAGTCATCGTACTCGGTGAGTCCGAGCACAATAAGAGCTTGCGACCAGCAAGCGTAAATAAACAAGCAAAGACGCATTGTCCGCGACAGCGGGCAATTCAGATGAACGGGAACGATGTTCGGTGGGGCGCAGCCCCGGCCTGTGATCTCATCGCACCCGGAGCCGTCCTCGCAGGGGCTCAAGCGCCGGGCATGGCCGGCGGGGTCAACATGAATCACGGAGTGTCTGCCGCTTTAGCGGTAGAAACCGTTATTCTTGTTGAGGCGTCTTCAAACGAACAAAAGCATTGCCCGCTTCGCGGGCAATTCTCCTTTGACGCCGACCCTGTCGGACGGGTCCGGCACGCAGAGACACTGGGAGACGGCGCAGGGTGCGATGGGATCATTGGCCCCACGAACGATCATCATGCGCGTGAGCGCATGATTCCACAGCCGCAGGCTGCCGGCAGTGGACGCCGGGCTGGGGATGACGCCGTAGGGACAGCGGGGGCGTGGATCAGGGTGCTGCGCCCCGGACAAGGGATCGTGACCCCGCAAGGGGCGGAGACGCGCTTCAGCGTGGCTCCGGTCGGCTATGCCGACTAGAGCCCGGCCCCGCCCATCGGGCGGGGTGGCCCCCTGAGCTCACGTCAGTGGTCGAGCCAGTGGCGTGGGGGGACGAATCCTTCGTCGGGCGTACCGTGTCGATTGAGGAAGGCGAGGTCGATCATGGCGTCGGCGATCTGATCGGGAAGGGGGGCATCGAAGGATCGATCGTCGATAGGCGTCAGTCCGTTCAACAAGGCAAGGTGGATGACGGTTTCGAGATAGCGGCTGTCAGACAGGCAGTGAACGGCGAGGGCCGGTCTTGGGGTCGAGAGGTCGATCGTGATCCATAGACGGGGACCGTCGATGCGGGAGAGAATGTCGGACCATGGGTGGCGCATTGCGGGCTCTTTCAAGAGGGTGGAGCCCGGATGGGGGTCGAGGGAGGGTCGGAAGTCGAAAGAGCTATGCAGAGCTTTGCAGAGGCGGGGTTCGGGAGCGCTGAACTCCATGATATCGCACAGATGTTGCCGCGGGAGATTCCAGCGGGTCAGGCGCGAGAGTTTCTGACGGGTCTGGTTTGTCTGACGATGGAAGGGGATGGTGGCTGGTTCACGCGCCAGCAGATCGGCGGGGCGATGGGTCGCGACGCGGAGCGATCGGCATCGAACAAGTGGGTGAAGAACGGTGAGCTGCTCACGGTTTTCGAGCGGCATCGAGTCCGGCTGTCCCAGGGGCTCGGCGGGCGGCTGCTGGGACTGGAGGTTGGCGGGCAACGTCCGCACCGATATCGGTTGGGCGTGGTGGATGGTACGGAAGGGGAGGTCCCGTATCGGCTTCAGGGTTCAGTGTTGCGATACCGGGCCAGCGAGGAGAAGCCGCAGCTTTCATGGTATGGCCGGTTGAACCATCCGGGGGTTGGTGAGGATCGGGCGGCGTATCGCAAGTGGGTATTCCTGTTGCCGCTGGTCATGTGGGCATTTTTAGCGCTATTGGCGGCGCTTGCTTGGACATCGGTGTGGGCATTGACGTGGGTAGGGGTGCCGTTTTCACCGCTCAATTATCTGATGTACGGGATATTCTTCGCAATCGTATTGTGCCGGATGTATTGGCGCTGGGGGAAGTTGTTCGATGACCGGGTGATCCTTCTCGGGATGAATGACATTTCCGGTACCGAGGATGGTGTGGTGATCGACCGACAGCGTTCGGACGGTGTTACTTATTATGTTCTCCGGCGGTATGTTGCGTCATGTCCGATCTGTGTGACAGCGACAGTTCGTCTGGCGAAGGGCAGGCCGCAGCATTGGGGTCGGATCGTGGGGCGGTGCGAGGACAGCCCGCGCGAGCATGTGTTCAGTTTTGATCGGGTGACGTTGGAAGGCGGACCGCTGGTTCAACGGCCGGTGAAGACGGCATCAGGGACGCGGCAACCGGAGATGGAGGATGGTGATGAAGCAAGAGACGGCGGGTGAGGAGACCGGGCAAGTGACGACGGACGCGGGACTTGAAGCGACGGTGCTGGCGACGGAGTTGACGATCGCGTGGTTGTCGAATCCGAACACGCGGGCGGGAGCGGAGGAGGTGCCGGGGTTTCTGCGGACGATGCACGAGGCGGTAGGTGCGCTGGCGGCGGTGCAAGGCGCGAGCGATACGTCCGAAGTGGAAGCATCGGAGGTGTATGTGCCGGCGGTATCGGTGCGCAAGTCGCTGGCCCGCCGGGATGCGATCATCAGCCTGATCGACGGGAAGCCGTATAAGACGCTGCGTCGTCACCTGGCGGGTCATGGTCTGACGCCGGAGACGTATCGTGAGCGCTATGGGCTGAAGGCGGATTATCCGATGGTGGCGCCGGAGTATAGCGAGGCGCGCAGCAGCATGGCGAAGAAAAGCGGGCTGGGGCGCAGGCCGAAGGCGGCGATGCCAGCGGTGGGGACGGACGCGGAGGCGGAGCCAGCGGAAGCACCGAAGAAGCGTCGCGGCGGCAGGCTGGGGATCGCGGCGGCGTAGGCCTGCCTAGGGTTGGAAGACTTGGGGGTCGGGAGACTGACCCATATCAGTCGTCGGGGGCAAGGGCGGCAATGGGCTCGACGGCGCGGCGTAGCTGGGCGACGTGGGTTTCGATGGCGTCGATGCGGTCGGCGAGATCGATGGCGAGATCGTAGAGACCGATATTGTCTCGTGCACCGGCCGCGGCCTCCTGCATGAGCCGGTGGAGGGTAAGAAGGTCGAGCCGGATGACCGGCGGCAAGGCGGGATATTGGTCGCCGAAGTGCTCACGCAGTGCATCGACGGCATCGACGGCGGCGAGAATGGCTTGGGTATCGATGGCGGTCAGACGTTCGTGCGGACTTTCGCCGCCTTTGTTCCAGTCCATGCGGATGTTCTCCTTCGGGTGTAAAGGAAGGTACTACCGGACTCCCGCCATCGGCAACGCGCCGCGCGCGCGAACGCGAAGTGGAAGTATTCGCTGGCGTTGGGGCTTGTTCGCGTGGTGTTCTATAAGCCGGTTTCACACCAACGGGAGTGGGAACTATGCACTGGACCGACACGATCAAGAAGCATGACTTCGAGCTGGCGCTGACGGACCAGCTGGACAACACGGAACTCGCGCCCCAGCGGCGGGTGCTGGCCGGATGCGCGATCGGGGTGGAACTCGATCTGGCGTGGCTGTCGACGGGCGAGCTGCTCGAGGCGTTTGAGGCACTGGCGTCGGACATCGCGAACGGCGTCGGCCACGGCGAGGGCAAGGAGGCGCTGGGTGCGATCATCGGCGATGCGAACCCGTTCCAGATGCGGCTGTGGTATCTGCTGAGCGATACGCCGATCGACATGGCGATCGACGATCTGACATGGCTCAAGGGGCTGCTTTATGCGCGCGGGCGGGCGTCGATCCTGCTGCGCGAGGCAGGGGTGCCGCAGACATACTGGGCCAACGAGGATGCCTTGGAGGGTCCGAACGCGGCCGACATCATGGGCTGCACCGACCGGACCTCACGCGACCATCGCGTAAACGCTCCCTGGCAGTGAGGGCTTGCGCCGGCTGACGCGGAAGGGTTGGACGGGATCGCCGGTGCCGATGACATATTGATCGGTGCCGGTGGTTTCGCGCAGCTGGACGGCGACGGCATAGGCGTTCTCGAACGAGGCGAGGCGGCTGCGACGCGGCGAGAGGGTGGTGACAGACATGGCATGATCCTCGGGTGCGGGGTCGTTCATGGAAAGTCAGGGAAAGATCGGGTAGAGGCGACCGGGACCGGATCGGACGCGAATGCGTTCGGGTGGTTGATCCACCGGAGACGGAAGGATCCTTCAGGGAACGGGGCGGCATCTCTGCAAGGGTGTCGCCCCGTTTCGTATCGGGCCGATCGCGCGCAGCCGGTCAGGACTTCTCCTTCAGCGGTTCGGGTTTCTTGCCGTCGGGCAGGGTGCGGCGGAGGTGGTCGTGGACTAGTCCGGCGCTGAACGGCTTGGAGATGAAGGTGGCGTTCTGGGGCATGTCGCCGGGTCCGGGGGTGATGTTGCCGCTGGCGATGACGATATCGATCCACGGCCATCTGGCGGAGACTTCGCGGGCGAGCTCGAAGCCGTCGATGCCGCCGGGCATCTCGACGTCCGAGAACAGCAGCATGATCTGTTCGGCCCTGGCGGACAGAAGATCGATGGCGGCGTCGCCGTCATCGGCTTCGTGGCAGCGATAGCCGGCGTCCTCGAGGATGGCGCGGGCATCCATGAGGATCATGGGATCGTCATCGACGGCGAGCGCATAGGGCACGGTGGAAAGGGTCATGGGCGTGTAACTCCCGGATCAGCGATTTGAGGGGTGGGCGGCGAAAAGATGTTGCGCGATCGCTTGGGGAGGGGCGGCGTGCGACCGGTAATATCCGGAGCGGATCATGCTCGTTCGCCTGGCCGAGCCTGTGGACATCACGGCAGTGATGGGTTTCGATGCCCTTCCCGGCGAGCGGATCGGCGAGATCATGGATCGCCGCATGCTGGTGCTCGAGCGTGACGGCCGGATCGACGCCTATACCTCGTGGTCGAGCGGCGGGATCTTCGGGCGGTATCACATCAACAAGCTGGTAGTACGCCCCGAAGCGCGTGGCCAAGGCATTGCGCGGGCGCTGGTAGGCTCGCTCGGCGTCGCACTGTCCGGCCGGGTATTTATCTCGACGCCGAGCGACGATGTCGCGGCGCTGGCATTGCTGCGCTCGACGGGCTGGACGCCGGCGGGAGAACTTACCGGCATGGGAGCCGGGCACGATGTCGAGGCCTTCTTCTACCGTGACCTGGATACCGGGGAGCGGCCTGCGGGATGACGGCCGGGCGGGTTCATTCCGGATCGCCGAGGGCCAGGATATCCGTGAGTGAGGGTGCGGGATCGCGGCGCGGGCGGCGTTCGAACCGGAAGCCCTGCTTTGCGGCATATTTGTGGACGGCGGCGTAGCCTCGTCCGAGAGCCGCCACGAGATCGGCGAGTGCGACGCCGTTGGCATGGGCGAGCGCCAGCGCACGATGCTCGTCGTCGCTCCAGGGACGGTGATAGCCATGGACCAGCCCGAGGAGGTTGGCGCGGGTGAACAGCGACGCCTTGGTGCGGCCCATACAGGCGGCAAGATCGTCCATCGGCACCTTGCCGTAATGTTCGCGTAGTGTGGCGAGGTCGGCCTCGGTCCAGACCGGCCCGCCGCGAAAACCGTCGCGATGTGCGTGGGTGCCGCGAAGTCGCAGATGATCGGCGCGCCAGCGGATCGAGCAGCGGGTGCGGCCTAGCCGGGTCAGCAGCGGGGTGAGACTGGCGCCGTCGCGATAGGCGCGGGCGAGAAGCTCGTCCTCCTCGGGCGTCCAGGCACGCCCCCAACCCCGGCTCATGCCGGTCACGCGCGCCATCTGGTTGAAGCCGGGCCTCGTGCGCACGGGGAAGCCCTCGTCCGCCATCATGGCGCGAATGGAAACGTAGCGATGCCCTTCCTCGATCAGGGTCGCTGCGCGGTCGATCTCGGCATCGCTCCACCCGGTCGGATGGTTCGGGTGACGCAGGTTCAGCGTGCTCGCGCGGGTCCGAAGGCCAAAGAGCGGGCGGCCGATAATGGCGGCGATCATCGCGCCGGGTACGCCCATGGCGTAGCCCGCGCGGAGCTGAGCATCCTCCCAGGGCGTCCATTCAGGCGGGTTGCCCTCGGTCAGTCCGAGCACTGCCGCGCGCGCGTAGATCGCCGCGCACGACCGGGCGAAGTCCGAGGCGATAACGGCGGTCGGATCCGTCCCGTAGCGACGGATCAGTTCCTCGCTCTCCATCTCGCCCCATGGCCGGCTGCTGTGCCGGCGAAGCCCCAGGCGGGCGATGCGGTCGCGCACGCCGTACCGGCCACGCCCGAGCGCGGCGGCTATGTCGTCGGGCGCGGCATCGGCGGCGAACATGGAACGCAGCGTTTCGGTCTCGGCCGGCGTCCAGGCTTCGCCCCTGAACCGCATTTCGGCAAGGGGGCCGGAGCCGGAGGGCACGAGCCCCGGGCAGGCGACCAGTTCGACAAGGAGGGGGGCGTCGTTGCCGTCAGGGTGGCCGGTCATGACAGGCCGACCACGGGAACGTCGCTTACGCGCGCGCGAAGCCGCGCATGAAGTCGTGCCATCCGGTCCTCTCCACGCGGCATGGTGTCGACGGCGGCAAGCGCCGCGAGGATGTCGAGGGCGGCGTCCACGGCGTGCCGGTCGACGGCAAGGTGCCTGGCCAGTTCGCTCGCCGTGGTGGCGTTGGGCGCGATACGGCGCAGCGCGCCGCAGATCGCGGCGGCGATGGGCGCCGCGTCGTCGAGGAGGAAGGCATCGAGCGCGCGGGTGCCCCGCAGCGTCAGCGTCGTGTCGCGCGGTGCGGGTGCTTCGGCGAGGGTATCGAGGTCGAGTAGCCGGTGGACCTCGTCTCCGGCGATATCGGCCGCGGCGCGAAGCGCGGGCGTCCGCCCCAGATGGGTCGTGACCGTCGGATCGATCTTCGCGAGCACCGGGGTCGCGGCGAGCGCTGGCCCGAAGGCGAAGAACTCGCCCGGTTCAAGGGTGCGAAGCCGGTCGGCCTCGCGCGCGGAGAAGCCGAGGATGTCGGCCGCACGCGCGATATCGCGGTCGAACACGTTGATCCCGATCAGGACGTTCTGGAGTTCGGAGATGACCGAGGCGGACAGCTTGGCGAGCCGCTGGGTGGCGATGACCGGCGCGATCCCGCGCTTGCGGCCTCTCGAGCACAGGTCGGTGAGCGTCGCGACGCCGAGGCGGCGGGTCTCGGCATCGCGTGCCGAGCCCGCGATATGTGGGGCGAGCAGATGTCCCTCGTCGATGGCGACCAGCACGGTATGGTCCCAGTCCTCGCGCGGTGCGCCGATCAGGCCGGCGAAGAAGGCCGACGCCTTGACGATGCGCTGTTCGGGATCGAGGTCGGTGAGGTCGAGGTGAAGTGCTAGCCGATGCCGGCGGGCGCGCAGCGCCGCGGCGGTAAGGCCATCGGCAGCGATCCCCGCCGCTTTCAGCGTGGTCGCGCCGATATGCCCGGCCAAATTGTCGAACTCGCCTTCGGGATCGACGATGATCGTCTGCACATAGTCGAACGCCTCCTCGACGATGCGGCGCATGGTCCGGCTCTTGCCTGCACCCGAGCCGCCCTGGAGCAGCAGGCGTCCGGCCAGCAGCCGGTCGAGGTCGAGCTCGAGCGCGCCGGTCGCGTGGCGGCCGATCGGAACACGGGTGGCATCGCGGGTATCGATCGGCGGATCGGTCACAGGGGTCTGGAGAGTATCGAGCATCGTCGCCTCCTTTCGGGCGGGTCAGCGAGGATCGCGCGCATAGGCCGCGAGGCGGTTGCGGGCCTCGGCGAGCTGTTCGATGCCGCGCGCGAGGAAGAGCGCCTGCGAGCTGTCCGGCGTGACGGCATCGAGGCGCGCTTCCAGGGCGCGCAGGCGATGGTCGATGGCGTCGGCGACCGCGAGGATGTCGTCGAGCCTGAGCACCACGGCGGCCTCATCGGCGCGCAGGAGGTGACGCCTGCCGGCGAACGACAGATACTGCGGTTCGACCGCCAGGCGGTGTACCAGTGCGGTCTCGACCGCGTCGGTGATCTGCGTGGCGTCATGGACGATCTCGCCGAGCAGCACCTGGCGCGTCATCGCGGGCAGATGGCGCAGGGCACCGGTCTCGCGCGTGACCGCGATCGGATCAATCGAGGCGAGCCCGACGACGCCCTCGGCGAGGATGACGACGACATCGCCCTCACGGAGCCCGGAACGCTCCTCGATGCAGGCGTCGAACGCATGGGCGCTGGTGTCGAAATAGTGGACGCGGTGCATGACCGATCCTTTCGTTTTCGAGGGTGGGAACGGGGGCGCGGCGCGGGTCAGTCGTAGCGGGGACGTCGTGCCGGGAAGCGCTCGGGCGGCAGGCCGGTGAAGGTGTACGCACGGTAGCGTCCACCCGCGTAGAGGACCGACGACACGTCCGGCCGGTTGCGCTGGAGGCGCTCGAGGAGCCGGTTGGCGCGGCGCTGCGTCCGAAGCGCGGTCGCATCGTCGAAGTGGAGCGCGATCGCGCGCACGAACGTGCCGCTGTCGTACCACCACCCGCCCTCTTCAGGCCCTCCGTACTCGCGGTCGATCTCGTAGAAGGCGAGGATGCTGCGCATGGGTCGTGCTTTCGGTTCGATGCGCACGGTCCAATCCGTCCGCTCTCCCCTGCCCTCCCCCTCCGCTCCCGGTCGGCAGGGGAGGCCCTTCACCGACGGCGTCGAGCGGCCTCGGCGGTCAGCGTGTCGATCAGGTCCTCGCGGTCCGAGCGGATCTCGCTGCCGGGAGCGGTGATGACGGCCGCTGCGCGGTTCAGCAGGTCGGCGAGGTCGCGGTCCTTCATCGGCAGGCGATCAGGCGCGAGCGGCGCGGGCTCTTCTTCGGCCTCGTCCATGAGCAAGACCAGTATCGAGGGTTTCTCGTCCTCGGCGAGCCGGCGGCTGTCGATGATGTGCCGCCCGCCGCGCGTGATCGCAAAGGCGTTGAAGGTGGGTGATACCCCGTTATCGGCATTGGGGATCGTGGTGCCGTGATCGTGGAACTGGATGTCGCAGAACCGTGCCGGGCCGTTGTAGCTCTTGCCCATGAAACAGAAGGTGACGCGGCGTCCCTCACTGGTCTTCGCCGTGATCGTGAACGCGCCATCGGGCACGTCCACGCAGCGGTGCGGCACGTCATTGTAACCGGCGAAGCCGAGCGAGACGGCATCGGCGCGGGTCATGACGGGCAGGTCGGTGATGTCGGGCATGGGGTATCGCTCCTCGTAACGGGCATCGTGGGGCTGGTGGTGGGGGCGGGCCGCAACCGCGGCCGCCAGGCTCAGACGGCGCGCGCCGCGGCCATGATCGGGGTCGCCGCGGCGAAGGTACGTAGCGCCGTCGCCATGGCAGGCCGCAGCCTCGCCTTGCTCGACACGATGATCTCAGGCGTCAGCGGCGTGCCGTCGGCAGCGGCATAGCCGGTGGCAAGGCCGGATCGCGTCTCGACACGGACCATGTGGCCGCGCCCGGGGGCGGGTCCGACATGGCGCGCGGTGAACTCGCCGAGGCTGCCGTAGAAGGCGGCGATGACCTTCCCCCAGCGGATATGGCCCTGCGCCATCGTCACGCCGTCCGCGAGGCCGCGATCGAGCCAGGTGCGCAGGTGGGTGCGTTGCTGGAGCCGCGAGTTGCGGGTGCGCTCCATCGTGCGGGCGAGCGGCAGGACGGGCGCGATGGCGTCGAGCAGGTCGAGGTCGTGGCCCTGCAGCGTGACCAGTATGTCGTCGAACTCGGCATAAGCGAGGAGGTGCCCGAGCTGGCGGGCGGCCTCGCCGGGATCGGCAAGGTGTCGGGCGGGCACATCGGACCGATCCGGGTCATCTGCCGAGACGAACCCGGCGGGAGTCAACACGATAACCGTCGCGGCCCTGGCACCGGGGCGGGCGCGAAGCAGGCCGAGGAAGTCCCATGCCGGATCACCGCCGATGTCGCCGGCCGACAGGATCGCGAGCCGGCGCGACCAGCGCGCCGGACGCGGCGCGTCGCCGGGCTTCGGCCAGCTCCCCGGCAGCGGCCTGCCGGCAAGCGTGACCGATGGTGCGGGCGGCAGGTTGTCGCGGCGCATGTCGGCAGCCAGCGTGCGGCGGGCGGCATCGAACAGGTCGGTGCGGTCGCCCCCGCCCGCGGTGAAGCCTAGATCATAGGCGCCACGCTTTTCTTCCAGCGAGGCGCGACACGGGATGCCGTCCGGGTAACGGTGCGGCCACCCGACATGCGCGGCATACCAGCCATCGGCGTAGCGGTTGGCGAGGTCCCAGCTGTAGCCATGATCGTCGCGGCCGCGCAGGACCGCGATGTCGCGGTCGCTGCCCTTACCGTCACGGACCTGTCGATCGGTGAAGGCGAAGTTGGTCGCTTCCTGTCGCGCCGCGCCTTCGGCGGCGATGGCATCGTTGATCGGGCGCATCGCGGCGATGCGCTCGCGGCCTCGCGCCTGACGCTCGGCGAGCGGCGCGTCGGGCGCGAGGTCGGGGAAGTCATGCCATGCGCGCGCGATGGCGGCGGCATGCGCGGGGTCACGACCATGCGCGATCCAGTGATCGGCGCAGGCCGGATCGAAGGGCGATGCCATCGTCGGTCAGCCGTGGCGCGGCGCGGGCAGCGCCAGCCACGCCGCATCCTCGAACGGCAGCGGGTTCACCCCGGCGGCCTCGTCGCCGCGAAAGACCGTGGCGCTCGATAGCGCGCCCAATCCGTCGGTGTTGTTCCAGTAGGCGATGTCGTCTTCGGGGCTGCGCACCGCGAGAACATAGCCGTCATGGCCTTCCCCGGGGTCTTCAGCGCGCAGCAGCGCGCGGGTGAGGATCCCGGTGGTCGAGTGCCAGTCGATGCCGTCGGCGGTGATGACGACCGCGCCGCCTCCGAATTCTCCGGCGCGCAGCCGGTCGCAGTCGCTCGACCAGGTGAAGCCGCAGGGGAGCGCGGAAGGACACGCGATGCGGATCAGCTTCGCGACGGGCTCGACGCCGAACTGGTCGCCGTGGAAGAACGCCATGACCTTGCCGTTCTCGTCCGGCGCGTCGAGACCGATCCGGCAATCGAGATAGGGGAAGCTCCAGTCGTCGAACAGGTCGAGGAAGCTCTCGAACCGGCTCGCCCCCCTGGGCGGGAACAGGGCGTGGAAGGCGGTGCCGAGGCTGTCATAGCCGAGCGCCAGGTCCTCGTCGGCGCCGTTGGTGTCGAGAATGTCGACCGCGCGTTCGGCGAGCCGCAGCATCGCGGCCTCTTCGGCGGTGACCAGCAGGTGGAAGGCAGCCTTGGTGTAGCTGTTGGCCATGGGAATTGCTCCGTTCCGGATGAATCGGGGGTAAAGCCGCCTGGGGCAGGGTCAGGCGAGCGCGGCGATGCGCGCGCGGGCGGTCGCGGCCTCGACCGGGAAGGCGGCGACAAGATTCGTGTGCAGGACCGCGAAGCCGGGAATCGGAAAGGTGCCGTCGGCCGCGGGCCGGGTAGTCATCAGCGCGGCGATGACGGTTTCGGCGGGATCGGCGTGCTCGACGACGGGCGCTGCGCCGTCATAGCGGACCGGCGCGCGGAAACCCGCCTCGATCCAGGTGGCGAGACCTTCCTCGACCGCTTCGGCATAGTCGGCGACCGTCGCATCGTCCTCGGACATGACCCGCAAGCCGAGCGTGCGGTAGCATCCGAAGTCGTGCGGGTTGGGAATGACCTTGAAGCGGCATCCTTCGGGGGGCGGACCGTGGCGGGCGATCAGGGCGCAGCGCCAGGCCTCGATCTCGAGGATGTTCAGCGTGTCGAAGTCGGGCGAGCGGCCGAGCTGGGCGCAATCCTCTTCGGGGGGGCCTGCGCCGAGGTCGATGGTGTAGGGCATTTGGGTTCTCCGTCGATCCTGACTGGATCGACACGCCCTCTCCCGCTCCCCTTCCGATTCCGCGGGCGCTCAGTGTCCCATCAGCCGCTTCGCGGCGATCTGCGCCTCGCCGTCCGACTGTCCCAGTGTCTTCAGCCGGTCGGTCTCGAGGTGGATGGCGAGGTCGTGCGGAAGGTCGGCCCATCGCGACGCGATCGTCACCGCCTCGCGTGCGCTGCGAAGCTCACCGATCGCGGTGCCGTGCCATGCGACGGTCTCCTCCTCGCCCGCGAGATGGGGATGCGGGCGGAGCACATGGACGAAGAAGGTCTGCAAGGGCCTGTCCCATCCGATGGCGACGGTGGACGCGCCGTCGAGGCCGGGAAACTGGTGGCAGCTCATGGGGCATTCTCCCGGTCAGGCGGCAAGCGTGTTCCATTCAGCGTGCCACGGGCGCGGCCTCGGCTCAAAGCGCAGGACGCCGACCACCTGCGTATGGCCGTCGCCGGCGCGCTCTTCGAGCCAGTCGCGGTGGAGGATCGCATCGGCGAGGTCGCCGGCAAGCAATTCGTCGAGCATCGCGGACTGGCGCGCGGTGTCGTCGGACAACGCGTGCCAGTCGAGCGCGTCGAGGAAGTCCTCGCGCCTGGCGATGTAGCGCGTCAGCCGGGCGACCTCGGCCCGCGCGGCGATGATGGCGGGATCGATGTGCATGTCCGCTCTCCCGTCAGGCGCTGAGCAGTACCGGCAGCGCGGGCAGCGTGGCCAGATCCAGATCGCGGCGGATGCGGGCGGCGAGCCGGTCGGGGGCGATCACCTCGCGCATCGGGGCATAATGGTTGCGCGGTCCGGCGGGATCGCGGGTCGTGCCCGCGCGGCGGTAGAGCAGTTCGCGTCCCTCGCGCAGCCGCCCGATCGTCAGTTCGAGATGGATCGCACGGGTGTGCAGCACGATCTCGCCCGCCATCGATACCTCGCCGGGCAGCGAATGGAGGTCGTAGCTCTGGTCGGGCATATCGAGCGCGGCGGCGAGCCGGCGCAGCGCCTTGCGCCCGTCGATGTGGAAACGCTCCTTGGCGACCGCGTCATAGGCGACGCCGCGCACGGCGAGCGCGACCAGCGGCGGAAAACGACGGAGCGTCGCAATGCGGTCGGTGCAAGTGCCGCGCAGCACCGTGTCGTCAGGGCGGGTAGCGCAGATACTGGCCAGGTGACGGGCGAGCAGCACGATCGCGGGATCGCTGTTCGCGTCGAGCCCGGCGTGCCGGCAATCCTCGATCGCCTTCTCGATCGCGTGGATCGTGGTCGGGATGGTGGTCAGCGCGCTGGGGTCGAGCGCCTGCTGATGGCGGAATGCGACGTCGAACATGGGGGCGTCTCCGGGTCAGAGCGCAACCTTCGCGCTCGCCCTCCCTCGCCCGCTCCTCTCCCAGTGCCCCGGCTGTTCGGCGTCAGCCGAAGGCGCGCATGAGGCTCATCATGCCGCCAAGGGCCGCGATCAGCACGACCTGGCTGCCGATCAGCCAACGGATCGTGTCGTTCTTGGCGGACGCGATCTCGGTTCGGACTTTCGCGATCTCGGTATTCACCGTCGCGATTTCGGCTTTCAAATAGTCCTTGGTGACCAGGTCCTCGCGCGAGGTCACCATGGTATCGCCGAGAATGGTCGCGATCGCGTCGGCGAGCGGCTTGGCCGCACCGGCGGTTTCGAGTTCGCGGGAAGCGCGGATGCTGTTGAACATGGTCGCCATCGTCGTCGATCTTTCTATCATATGGGTGAACGGCCGGGAACGCGCAAAGTGGCACCGGCTCAGGCCGCGGCAGGGATCCATTGCTCCACGTCGTCGCCCTCGCGCAGGCACGACTGGCAGGAGGTGGAATCGTAGGTGGAAGCGAGCGACCACGCTTGCGCCTCGCGGTCCCAGACCGCCGCGGCATCCTTTACGAGGTCGTCGCTGCCGCAGATATCGCAGACCGGCGTCACATGCGCCGTGCCGTGCGGACGCAGCGCCTCGGCACCGCACACCGACCAGTCGCCGTAGAGCGTGCCGCCATGCGGCAGGCAGTCGCCGTCGAGCGGGATGGCGTGCTCGCCGTAGCCGTCGTGGAAATGGATTTCCGTATTCGGGAAAAACCTTTCCATGACCTCGCGCGCGCCGCGCAGTTTCACGTCGCCGCCATAGGTGGTGTGGACGTAGGAGAGCGGCCCGATCGCCGGACACTCGCGGCCCCAGGCATCCATGTCCTGGTCGAACCGGTCGCGGCCGTGAAAGAGGTAGAGGTAGACGCTCATCGTGTCGGTCCTCTGGATGGAAGGGACGTGGAAGGCTTGGCCGCACCCGCGTCAGGGGCAGCGCTCAGGCGAGTGCCGCGACCTGTTTGGTGATCGGGGCCATGCTCTCGACGCGCACGGCACCGAGGCTCTCGAAGGTCTCGACCTCGGCACGGGTCGCGTAGCGGTCCTTGTCGACCAGGCCGTACATCTGATCCGCGGTATAGTCGGCGAACCCCATCGCATCGACGCCGGCGACCTTGCGGAACACCAGGCCGACCTTGCCCGCCGGCACCCAGTCGGCCCAATCGCCATAGGCGGAGGTCGAGACATAGTCCCCGATCGCCGCCTCGTAGGCGGCGCGGCGTCGCAGGACATGGCTGTCGCGCGCGGGCACCGCCTTGCCGGTGAAGGTGCCGTAGGCTTCGGGCAGCCAGTTGCGCGCGATGTCGTGCGCGAGGGGAAGTTCGAGGTCGAGCAGCGGATCGCGCGACGCGCGCCACTCGCGCTCGAAGGCGATCATGACGCGGGTCCAGTCGACGTCTTCCTCGTAAGCGCCGTCGTCGCGGCGCAGGACGCCCGGCACCGCGGCCTGGCGCTCGTCGGACAGCAGGAAGCCGCCATGGCTGGCGGTGGTGACATGCCAGATGCCGGGGAGGCGCTGCGTGGCGGTCTGGAGCGGTCCCCACGGGCTATGTTCGGGGCGCGGGGAAGAGGCGAAGGTCCTGGTCATGGGGTGCTCCTTTGGATACGGACACATCCGGCCCCCTCCCCCTCCGCTCCTATGTCCCCGGTGGTCGCGAGGATCGCGGTGGTCGTGGGGAACCCTTGGTTTCGCACGACAGCCGCTCGCCGCGACGCCAGCGCGCGGGGTCGATAAAATAGCCGGCATGCGCGCCGGCCCGCGTCGCGACCGCGCGATCGTAAGCGGCGACATAGCGGGAGGCGCGGTCGGGGTCGTTTCTGAGATAGCCGGTCACCGGCACCGCGAGCCCCGCCGCGATCATGGTCTCGCCGAGATCGCGGCCCCCGATCGTGACCGTGCCGACCGGGCGACCGTAGCTGGTCGTTCCGGTCAGCCGGATCACGGCATCGCCGGACTTGAGCGCGCGGGCGGCAATGTCCTGTGCCGCCTTGCCGCATTGCCAGCAACCCGCATTGCCACGACACAGCTGGCGACTCTCGAAGGCGTCGGCGCCCGACAGGCGGATGTCGATCGACACGGTGTCGCCGTCGAGTGCGCGGCCGCGCGCGGTGATGGCGCGGGTCTCCCCCGGACCGGTGTCGGCCGGCGTAGCGGCCGAGCAGGCACCGGCCAGAACCAGCGCGGCAAGGGCGGTCAGGCGCATCGGTCGAGCTTTGGCAGGCACGGGCTTGCGGCCTCGGCGACGTCGACCACGCGCCAGGGTTGCAGCGGCTCGGGCGTGGCGACGACGGCAACGTGCTCGCCGGCCGCGGTCAGGCGCGCCGCGACGCGGACCGCGTTGGAACGGCTGCACAGGCGGCGACGAAAGGGGGACAGGGGCTCGGGCATGACGATCCTCGTGACGATCCGGTTGGTGTGGCATGATGCGGCGCTCACGCGAACAGCGTCTTGTGGACACGGGTCTGCGGCAGCACCTCCCATGCGAGCGTCCGGACGCCCCGGATATGGTAGAGGCCGAAGCCGTCGACGGGCCGGAAGGCGATCCCGCGCCTGTGCTTCACCACGGTGAAGTCGGTGCCCTCGTGCCCGTTGGTGAAGTGGAGCGGCACCGCGAGGCGGATGCGCATGCCCTCGCTCAGCTTGCGTGCACGCAGGCGCAGGTTGGCGAGGCAGCGCCGGCGCCACTGGAGCGCGGATTCGCTGTCGCTGGAGGTCAGCAGGCGCAGGATCCGCTCGGGACAATCGTCCTCGCACGGCCCCATCGATTCCTCCATATCCTTGTACCCGAAATGTTCTCCGTCCTTGCTGCGCGCGTTCCAGCGCACGAGACAAACGATGGCGAACACCTCGCCGCCCGTGCCGTCACGCGTGACCTGCGCGGCGGCATAATAAGTGGTGAGGCCGACGATCGCGCTGTCGAGGATGCGCAGGCCGCTGGTGCCGCCTTCGGGCAGGTCGCGTTCGTACGTGAACTGGGCGTCGAGATAGGCTTTGGGCGTCTCGTGTCCGCCCATGGCGTAGCGGCTCATGAACAACCATCCCATGACGGCTCTCCTAAAATGAACGGGGTGAATGGGCGCAGTGTCAGGCCGCGAGCGCGACGGGCGGCGATGTTCCGCCCGCGGCGGGTGCCGAGAAGCCGCGCAAATAAGCGAACGCCTGCTCGGCCTTGGCCGCGGCGGTGAAGATCGCCGAGCTGTCGGCGCGCATGATGCCGATCCAGTGCGACACGTAGCTGGCATGGCTGTCGTGCAGCGAGGTCGGCAGCCCGAGATCGGCGCAGATCATCGAGGCGCAAAGCTCGGCGGTAAGCTCCTCCATCGCATAGGCGCGGTCGCCGAAGCGCTTGCCGAAGGTGCGCGCGAGCCGTGCCGGGGACCCGGACCAGTGCGCCGTCTCATGACCTCTCGTGGATGCGTAGGCATCGCCCGAGACGAAGCTGCCGGGCCGAGGCAACTGGATCCGGTCGGTGCCGGGGCAGTAATATGCCTCGTCGCCGCCATGGCGTACCCTGGCGGGGATCGCGGCGAAGAAGGCGTCGATCGCATCCTGCCGCTGCGACAGCAGTGCCGGCGTCGGGGGTATGTCGCGCGGGTAGTAATATGCCGGCAGGCCGTCGATTTCGTCTGCGTTGTAGACCAGGTACGAACGCAGGAAGCGAATGAAGCGGGCGCTGCTCTCACCGGTGAGCGTGGGCTGCCCGGGCTTGCGGAACGCCGAGGCGTAGATCGACATCGAAGGGATGGCTGTCGGGCGGACGCGCCCGCCGAGTTCGTTAGCCTGTCGCGCGGTCATCCAGTAGCGGCTGCGATAGCCGCGCATGTCGGCGATCGACCACAGCCACAGCGTGTTGATGCCGGCATAAGGCGTGCCCTCGTGGCGCAGCGGTCGCCCGCCCTCGCCGGTCAGCGACCAGCCTCTGGCCCATGGCAGTGTGCCGGCCTCGAGACGCGCAAGGATGGTGGCGGTGACCTCGCCCGCGATGTCGCGGACGGTCGGCATACGGGACGTCGAAGGGGACATGGGGACGATCCTCCCATGAATGTGGCGGGACGGAGGTTCCGGCTCGGGGCGAAATGACACCCCAAGGCGCGGACTGGACGGCAACGCCGGCGCCGGGCTGCCCCGGTCGCCGGCGTTCCGCCTTCATCCGCTACTCGGCCGCGACGAGATCGAGATCGTCGTCGTCAGCGTCCTCGTCATCGATCAGGTCACCGATATCGATGTCGTCTCCGGCGTCGTCGTCCATGTCGGGCTCGTCCGAGACGATCAGGTCGGTGAGGCCGTCTTCGTCGCCGTCGTCGCCGGCATCGTCGGCCTGGTCGAGGAAGCGCATCGCGCCCGGCACCCAGGCGAGCGCGGCGGCCTTCACCTCGGCTTCCACGATCGCCTCGCCGGCGAACAGCTTCTCGCAGCTCGCAGCGATCTCGCCCTTTTTCTGGCTGGCATGACGTCCCGACAGCGCCGGACCGCCGACCTCGTCGAGCAGCGACAGCAGCGCGCCCTTGGGCACCCGGTCGAAGAAGTTCTCCGCCGTCGGCCGCCACCATGTCGCCACATCGATCTCGAGAATGGTCGCGAGCCGGTTCTGGAGCGCGTTCTGCCGGCTCGTATAGCCGTCCTTGGCCTCGAACGACGCCGCCACGATCCAGGCGAGCCACGCGGTCTTCGCCTCGTCGCCAAGCGCGCGGAACGCCTCGAACCGTGCGATCGTCGCCGCCCCGCTGCTCGATGCGTCCCGGCCTTCGCACCACGACGCATCGAGCCCGTCATAGGCCTCGGCGAGGTAATCGCGCGCGCGGGTGGCCGGCACGTTCTTCGCCAGCATCGGGTCCTGCGGGTTCCCAGCGCGGATCGTGGTGCCGCTGTGCGACCCCATGTTCACCCGCCCGTCGATCATCGCGAACAGCATATAGTCGAGCGCCAGCGCCGGGTTGGCGAGGATCGAGGCGGCGAGCACGTCGCGGCGCTGCACCGCGAGCTGGTCGTAGAGCACCTGGCTGAGCGCCTTGCCGCCCGGAGCCTCGGCCTCGGGCGCGACCGGAGCGGATGCCCCGCCCCGGGCAGGGCTGGCCGGACCTTCCTCGATGTGGAAGGTCGCGGCCGGACGCCGCTCGCCATCGTCGCCGTCACTCCCGGCGTCGTCACCCTCGTCCGTGTCTGCCTCGACCGCGGTGACCCGGATCGGGGTTTCGCTGTAGTAGGTGGTGTCGAGCGCGGTGGTGCCGTCGCGGTTCAGCAGCAGGAACGTGCCGACCTTCTGTTTCAATTCGTCGGGCAGGATCTGGGGACGCTCATGGAGCGCTTGGCGCTCGTCCGACAGCGTCTCATGCTCTTCCTCGAGCGCGGCATAGGTGGCCTCGTCCTCGTCGCCCTCGATGCCCTGCATGCCCTCCTCGATCTCCTCGAGCCGGTCAGCGATGACGTCGAGCCGCTCGGCTTCCTCGAGCGTGAGCGGCAGCGTCGGCAGCTGGACGCGGTGCAGGTCGCGCGCGGCTTCCCAGGTGCTGGTGCCCGCGACCGGGCGGACCCAGGCCAGCCCCTGTTCCTCGCCGAGCCGCTGCGCCTCGGCCTCGAGCTTTGCGGCCGCCAGCGTCTGCGCGATGCCGGGATCGATCCAGCGGTCGCCGTCGTCGCTGAACAGGTCGCTCTCGACCTTGCCGCCCGCCGCGACATAGGCGTCCTCGCCGATGTACCTGGCGATCGGCTCGCTCGACTTCATCGTCTCGTTGGCGATGATCCGCCGGATCGAGTCAGCGCTCTGGTAGCTGGAGTGGCCGTAGGCCTGCCACACCATCAGCTGGCGTTCCTGGCTCGAGGTCGAGGCATAGGCCTTGGCGAGGTCGAGGCTGATGCGCCGCTCGGCCAGCGCGGTGAAGATCGGCTCGGCGAGATCGGCAAGGCGCAGCCGGCCTTCCACGAACCGGCGCGTGATGCCGAAGCGCTTCGCCACGCCGTCGATGTCCCCGCCGGTGCCGAGGAAATGCTGGAACGCGCGGCATTCGTCGGCCGGGTTCATCGCCAGCTTCTGGAAGTTCTCGGCGAGCGACGTTTCCGACAGCGCCGCATCGGTTCCCGAGAGCACCAGCACCGGCACGTCGTACACAGCCGCATCCACCTCGCCGCGCTGTGCCAGCAGTTCGAGCGCGCGGAAGCGCCGGCTGCCCGCGATCACGGCGAAGGTGCCGCGCGGCTTCTTCGCCGGCGTCACGATCAGGTTCTGGATCAGCCCGCGCGCCGCGATATCCGCCGCCAGCTGCTCGATGAAATCCTCGCCCGCCTGGCGGACGTTAATCGGCGACAGCACCAGCTTCGCCAGCTTCACGCTCTGAATGGTCATGAGAGAGGGTCCTTATCTGTGGCCCGCCCAATCGACGGACACCAGACCCCTTCCCTCTCCCCTTCAGGACAATGGATGGTCCCATGGGTTCACGATCGTCACGCCGGTGCCGGCGAAATCCTTGCCGTTGCGGGTGGCGACGATCAGATCATGCTCGAGCGCCGTCGCCGCGATCCAGGCATCGCGCTCGGGACGCGGGTCGGGGACGTGGAGCGGTCCGCATCGGCGGGCGATGGACAGGTCGAGCGGCAGGAGGGCGTCGGAGAACACCGGCTCGACATGCTCGCGCAGCCAGCGGCGCAGCAGTGCGGCCTGGGGAGCGTCATGTCGTTCGAGCTTCGCGATGCCGAGCTCGATCTCCATGATTGTCATCACCGACAGATAGAGGTCCTCCTTCGTCACGCTGCGCACCCATGCGGCGACCGCACGGTCGATGCGGCCGCTCTCATACTTGCGCATCTCCGACAGGACATTGGTATCGAGGAGGTACATCAGTCGAACACCGCCGCGCGCGGGAACGAAGCGGGCCGGGAAAGATCGAGGTCGATGTCACCGATGCCGGGCAGGGCAAGTGCGCTCAGGATATCGTTCGGTTGCCCGGTAAGCCGACGATATTCGGAATAGTTCATGACCGCCAGCGTCGGTTCACCGCGTTCGGTGATGATGACAGGCCCGTCGATCGCAGCCCGCTTGATCCGGCCCGGCTCGCGGTTGAAGTCGCGGCTCGAGAATGTGGTCGCCATGTCGGCCTCCTTATGTCGTTACGTATCTACATAGGCTGCCGCTGTCCGGTTGCGAAGTCCTGCCGTCCATCTCACGCCGCCTTGAGGATCTTCGCCAGCACGGCTTCGGCGTCGTTGGCGGGGACGAAGACGCGGGTCTTGTAGGAGATGATCTCGGTGAAGCAGCCGAGCGACTTCAGCCACGGCAGCTGCGCGGAAGGCGCATCGACGATCTCGACGCGGGGTTTGCCGTTCACCAGCGAGCGCCGGAGCGTCATCGCGAACGGCCGCGTCACCTCGACGCTGCGCCCCGACAGGACCGAGCGTGCGATGGCATCGACCGGCAGTTCTTCGGGGCTCGCCAGCCCCAGCTTGCCGTAAAGCTGGACGATATGCTGTTCGAACACGAGCCGGCCGAGCCAGCTGTTGCCCTGCTCATCGACGATGCGGTTGACCGCCATATGGTCGGAAGGAAGCGCCGACCAGATCGGCAGCAGCAAGCCCGTAGCGAGACGGACCGTCTCGATCTCGGGCGTCACCAGCGCCTCGGCGACCTCGGCTTCCCAGAGCGTGGTGAAGGTGTCGCGGCCGATCTCCTCCCAGGCGGTCTCACCGAGGTCCGCCTCGTGCAGATACTCGCGCCGGCAGGGCCGTTGCAGTTCGAGCCGCGCGATCGGCAGCCCGTCGTCGTCCATCCAGGCGCGCGCCTTGCTCATCAGTGCGACGCGGCCCGATTTGGCGTTGCGCACGAAGCGCGCGCTGTCGTCCCAACGGGCGAAGTCGAGAACGCGGTCCAGCGTGATCGGCGTCTTGCGGCGCTCGGTCTCGATGGTGAGCAGGTGCGAGGTCGCGCCGCTGACCGGATCGGTGCGCAGCACGATATCCTCGACGAGCGTCGCGCGCTCGCACTGGATCGTCTCGACGCCGACATCGAGCGTGCCTGCTTCGCGCGCGGCCGCGACGCGGGTTTCGACCAGCGTCAGAAACTCGTCGAAGATCACGTTCTGCAATGCGATCGGCAGCGCCAGCAGGCGGTTGAGCCATCGCTGGATCGGCGGCAGTTCGTCCTTCAGCACCCCGTCCTGGTCATGGAGTTCGAGGCCCGTACGCGTCGTGAAGTCATCGCACGAGATGCTGGTGAGCTTGCCCCGGTTCAGGAGGTGGAACCAGGTGACCAAGGCATCCTTCGCATAGTCGCTTTCGAGATTGTCGGCCGGGTCGAACAGGTTCTGTCCGCCGGTCTGGCGCTGGCCGCGGGTGAGCGCGCCGAGGCTGTCGAGCCGGCGCGCGATGGTCGAGGTGAAGCGCAGCTCGCCCTTGCAGTCGGTGGTGACCGGGCGGAACAGCGGCGAGGACGCCTGATGGGTGCGGTGCGTGCGCCCCAGCCCCTGGATCGCGCGATCGGCGCGCCAGCCCGGCTCCAGCAGGAAGTGGACGCGCTGTTCCCGGTTCACCGCGTCGAGGCTCGCGTGATAGGATCGCCCGGTGCCGCCCGCATCGGAGAATATGAGGATGCGCTTGGCACCGTTCATGAAGGCGGCGCTGTCGGCCTGACCCGAGCGCGCGGTCCGCGTCTCGACCTTCTGGCGGCCGTCGATGGTGGTCACGAGACGGCGGGTGCGTCCGGTCACCTCGGCAACGGCATCGGTGCCGAAGTGGCGGATCACCGCGTCGAGCCCGGATTCGATCGGGGGCAGCGAGCACAGCCGCTCGATCAGCGCATCGCGCGCGGCTTGCGCCTCCGGGTTATGGACCGGGTTGCCGTGGTCGTCGCGCATCGGCCGCGCGCGGACGTTGCCGCTGTCGTCGCTATAATTCTCCTGCTGCTGCGTCGGGAAGGCTCGGCTGAGATAATCCACGACATATTCGACCGGGCTGAGCGAGATATCGAGATCGGCGCGCTCGTCGGGCGAGAGCGTGGACAGCCGGCGCTCGAGGATCGCCTCGGCGGTGGTAACCAGTTGCAGCACGACCGACTGGCCGGCTTTCAGATGCTCCTCGATCGCGGCGATGACCGTCGGCAGCTTCATCGCGAGCAGCACCTGGCCGAAGAAGCGCTGCTTGGTCGATTCGATCCGGCTGCGCGCCGATGCCTTGGCCCCGCTATTCAGCGTCGCGCCGTCCAGATCGTCGACGACGCCGGTGAGCGCGAGTGCTGCTTCCATGTTCTGGTGGATGACCTGCCAGCCTTCGCAATATTGGTCGTAGACCTCGATCTGGGCCGGACTGAGCGTGTGGCGCAGCACGTCATACTCGACGCCCGCGAAACTCAATGCCCGCGCGATATAGAGGCCGAGCGCCTTCAGGTCGCGCGCGACCAGTTCCATCGCGGCGATGCCGCCCTGGCGAATCTGGCTGATGAACTGGGTACGATCGGCGAAGCTGGTCTCGGGTCCCCACAGGCCCAGGCGCACCGCATAGGCGAGGTTGTTGACGTCCGAGGCACCGGTGGCCGAGGCGTAGAGGACGCGGGCGAGCGGCAGATGGTTCTGGAGGAGGACGCCGCAGATGCCCTGCTGCGAGCCTTCGGTCTTGCCGAGCGCGCCTTCGCCGCCCGCGACCCCGCCCATCTCGTGCGCCTCGTCGAAGGCGATCACGCCGTCGAAGTCGGGGCCGGCCCAGTCGAGGATCTGCTGGAGCCGGGTGCTGTCGCCGCGGGCGGAGCGCAGCGTCGGATAGCTTACGAACAGGACGCCCTCGGCCATGGCGATGGGCTGGTCGATCTTCCAGTTGGACAGGGGCTGGACGTCGCCGGACAGTCCGCCGAGCGCGGTCCAGTCGCGCCGCGCGTCCTCGAGCAGCGGCTCGTTCTTGCTGACCCAGATATGGCGGCGCCGTCCGGCCAGCCACTGGTCGAGCACGCAGGCGGCGACCTGGCGACCCTTGCCCGCCCCCGTGCCGTCGCCGAGGAAGAAGCCTTGCCGGTACTGGCGGCCCTCCTCGGGATCGATCACGAGGCCAACGCCCTGCGTGTCGGGCCGGAAACGCCCGGGCAGCATCCGGGTCCAGGCATGGCCGGCATAGACGACGGTTTCGAGTTGCGAAGCGGAGAGCAGCCGTTCGCTCACCGTGCGCTCGGGCAGATGCGGGATATAAGCGGGCACCGGCATCGGGATCGAACCCATCGCGACCGATTCCACCAGCGCGGTCGGGTGCTCACCCGCCGCGTCGAAAGCGATTCGACTCGGGCGATAGGGCAGATAGACCCCGGCCTGGTCGCCGAGCGGTGCGGGGGCGTCGAGCGGGGTATAGCCGACCGGCAGCACGTCGTTGCGCGCCGGCGCATGGACCGGCCGCGGCGGGGCCGAACGGGTGACGCGCGCCGTACCGAACATCGATATGCCCGGCACCGTCGCACGCGGAACGGCGCGCGCCGGGTCGGCAAGGGCCAGGCGTTCGGGGATGGCGAGCGCGGGCATCAGTTCGGCGACCGAGGCGCGCTGGATCGTGGACGGGGGCAGGTCGCCCAGAGCCTTGTCGATGACGTAGAGCCGCACCGCGATATCTGTGCCGTGCTTTCGGTAGCAATGTTCGAGCCGGAGCGAGGTACGCACGGTAACGCCCGACAGGACGGTGTCGAACGCCTTCCTCATCCGTGCCGAGGGCGCGAACCAGTCGGGCATGACGGTGACCACGCGCCCGCCCTTGCGGACCCGGCGCAGCGCCGCCTGGAGATGCCGCACCGCCGCCAAGTCGTCGACGCCGCGCCCGACACTGCGCGAGAAAGGCGGGTTCATGACGATGACCGAGGGCTGGGGCAGGTCGGCATGGCGGCTGACCAGCGCCGCGCCGTCATGGCCGGTGATGGTGGCGGCGGGAAAGATGTCGGCGAGCCGGGCGCGGCGTTGCGGATCGATCTCGTTGAGCTGCAGCGCCGCATGGGGCGGAAGCTGGGCGGCGAGCATGCCGTTGCCGGCGCTGGGTTCGAGCACGATGTCCTCCGGCCCGATTGCCGCCAGCAGGACCGCGATCGCCGCAATGTCGGCGGGGGTCGAGAATTGCTGGAGGTCGATCTGCTCCTCGCTGCGCACGGTCTGGGTCGGCAGGCGCTCCATCAGCGCCGAGGCGCGGGCGACGTCGGCAAGACCCGTCATCGACCACGCCGCGGACGCGAGATGGAGTGCTACGCCATGTTCGAGAACCTCGAAGCTGTCGCGCTGGGTCCAGTGGCCGTCGGCATCGCTCCCGCCGTAAGCGGCGGTCATCGCGGCGTTGAGGTGGCGACGCGTGACCGGCGCGTCGCCGGCAACGAGCGGCAGCAACGCATGCGCGGCGACGTGCGCGGGGACGACGGCAGGCCGCGTGGCAAGATCGAGGAGGTCGGTCATCGGGTTACTCCGTCAGGGGCGCTGCCCTCCCGGCAGCTCACCCCTCCCCCGCTCTCTCCTTCTCCCGGGCTTCCAGAACCTCGGCCCAATCCTTGAAACCTGGGGGCGGATACGCGACGCGCACGATCCTGGTCGCCGACACGTAGCGCCGGATCGCCTTGCGAACCGCGAGCCGTCCGGGCGCGTCATTGTCGCCCGCCAGGGTCAGGTCGGTCACGCTGTCGGGCACGTCGACCAGGTCGAGCCTCCGGCTGCCGAGCGACGTCCAGCATGGCATGTCCCCGTGCAGGATCGAATAGGCACGCGCGCTCTCGAAACCCTCGGCAAGCGCGATGCGGGAGCCATGCCCGCCACCTTGCCATGCGCCCGAGCCGAGCTGCCCCAGCGTGGCCTTGTGGGTGTAGGCGGCGGTAGCCGGATCGAGCGCGATGCGCTGCACCCCGACCAGTGTCGTACCCTCCCGAACCGCGACCAGCAGCGCAGGGTTGAAGACCGTCAGCGGCTTGCGACCGAACGGACAGCGCGGGTGGAAGCGAAGGTCGCCCGCGACCGGCAGAAGGAAGCGGCCGGCCAGATAGCGTTCGGCGAGCGTGCCGGTGACCGGGCGGGCCTCGTTCCAGAGCCGTGTGACGTTACCGGTACGCGTCGCTGGCCCGCGCGCGGGTTCAGGCGCGCGGTAGCGGCGGGTCAGGACCACGCGGTCGAGTTCGCGCAGCACATCGGGCGCGCTGCATCCGGCGAAGCAGGTCACGAGGATGCCCTTGTCACCCTGCCGCAGCGACAGGCTGGGCGTGGTGTCGGCATGCGCCGGGCAGCGGCACATGGCGATGTTGCCATGCCATGTGCCGCCGAGCGCCCCGACCAGATCGACCAGACGCTGTTCCGGTCGATGCGCGGTGATGCTCATGGTCAGATGTCCTGGTTTCGTTTGCGAATGCTGATCTTCACGATCGAATAGTATGCGGGCTCTGTCTCGAAGTAGCGGGAAATCATCACATCCGGGTCGAGTGAACGAGGCCCGAGAGTGTCGAGCCATCCGAGCCGCACGCGTGCGGCAAGTTCGTCCATGGCAAGTCTTTCCGATTTGTGGATGGTCACGCTTTCGCGACTACTCAGGTCGCGGAAATACAAAGCGTACATGGCTGGTATCCGATCGAAGGCTGCGACCGTCGTCACTGGCGGCCTTGCCGCGGGATCATTCCTGCGACTGCCTTCCCCCGCCCCCTTCGCTCCAGAACCTCCGGGCATTTACGGGATACTCATGTTTTTCCATGATGTAGGTTGTTGGAACCGCTGGTCGGATTGGCCGGTTCTCAAGCCGTTGTTGTGTGAGGAGTGCTGCTGCCCATGGCCCATCTCACTCCCGTCGAGATCGCCAACTGGATCGCGATCTATCTGGCCCCTGTGCATTATTCGGACACGGATTCACGGTAGCGGGTTCGCGAGCAGCGGCATGAAGCCATCAGCATCGAGTTTCAGGTTTTCCGCCCAAACATAGTCTCCGGTCAGGTTGATGTGATCCCACCCCAAGGGTGAGAGCCGGGCCAACATGGTCGGATCGACCGGGGTCCCCCGACGCCGAAATTCGTCAACGGCGCGGCCGAGATAGCGGCAGTTGAACAGGATGATTGCGGCGGACGTAAGATTGAGCGCCGCCGCCCGGATTTGTTGGTTTTCGAGGCCTCGATCCCGGAAACGCCCGAGGCGGTGGAAGGCGATGGCTCGCGCCAGGCTATTGCGCGCCTCCCCCTTGTTCAGTTCGGCTGTCACTATCCGGCGCAGTTCCGGTTCCTCAAACCAACGCAATGTGAACAGCGTCCGCTCGATCCTCCCGATCTCGCGTAAGGCCGCGGCAAGGCTGTTCTGCTGGCGGTAGGCGGATAGCTTTTTCAGGATCAGAGACGGGGTCACGGTACGATCACGCATTGCGCCGATGACCTGCGCAATCTCAGGCCAATGGCCGGCGATGATATCTCGGTTGAGCTTTCGGCCAAAAAGCGGAGCCAACTTGCCATAACTGCCGGCGGGCTCGAAAGCGTAAAGGCGTCGATCCGACAGACGGGGAATACGGGGCTCAAAATCGAGGCCGAGCAGATGCATCACCGCGAACACGATGTCGGAGACGCCGCCGCCGTCTGTGTGCAAAGCTGTAAGATTGGCGTTGCTGTCGTGCCCGAGGATACCATCGAGGGCATGGATAGCCTCGCCCGCCGTGCCGGCGATGACGGTTTGGTGGAGAGGGGCGTATCGGTCGGTAATCGTCGTGTAGATCTTCACTACCGGGTCGCGGCCGTAATGCGCGTTGACCGCTCCCCCGGCCTCGCCGGCACCACCGAGATAAAAGGCCTGCCCATCGGCAGAAGCACGGTGTCCCGCCCCGAACCAGGCTGAGATCGGTTCAGCATGGATGGCATCGGTGAGACAGGCAAGGGCGGCTCGGAAGGTTTCCTCGCGCATGTGCCACGTCTGCATGCGCAGTAGCGCCCGCCTTGATGCTGCGCCGCAGACTTCTGCCATTCGCGACATACCCAGGTTGGTCGCCTCGGCGATCAGCGTGGCAAGAAAGGCCCGTTCGTCGCCTGGCGGTAACCCGGAAGAAAGATGGCCGAAGTGCTGTGTGAACCCCGTCCAGCGCTCGACCTGTGAGAGAACATCAGTAATCCGTGTGGCAGGGGTCGGTTCCGGCTGAGGGCGAAATGACACCCTAAGCGAAACGGCAAGAAGGGGTGGGGAGCGGACATCGCGCCCCCGCCTTGCGTCATCCTGAACTTGTTTCAGGATCCATCGGGCGATTGGTGCCGGAGCGTGGTGGCTCGTGCCGCCATCTCGGTTGGCCGATCATAAACTGGGCTTTCGGATTGATGGACCCTGAAACAAGTTCAGGGTGACGGCTGATTTGGGGTGGGGCGCGGTCATCCGTCATCCCGGCGCATGCCGGGACCGTGGGCAAGTCTTGAGGCGATAGCTATCGCCAGGGCGCCCGGACGTGAGGCTGCTTCTAAAGACAGCCCACGGTCCCGGCATGCGCCGGGATGACGACCATTGGGAACGTCTGCAACGGGGCGGATGCTGCCCTTCACCATTCCGCCGGATGGATGTCGATCAAATGGATCAAATGTCAGTGAGATCCTCAGGGTACATCCCACCGCGCTGGCAGAAGAGAGCCCATGTTTCCTTCCCCTGTGCGGTTACGATCATGCGAACCGGTAAATCGACTGCGAGCGCGATAAGGCCGAGGCGGACAAGCGGGCCAATGCTCCTATCGCTGATCACCCTGTCAGGGGTGTACCCTCCTGCCACGAGTGTCCATCCGGGCGTTCCGCGTTCGGTAATAGCCGGAGCGAGATGGCCGTCACGTGGGAGATCGGTATCGCGGCCCAGGGTGTATAGGCAGATACTCCAGAAGGCATCTCGCGGTCGTGGTGGGATCAACGCCCATTCCAGCGGGCCGGCATCATCCTGTTCGGGCGCTTGAACGGCTGCGGCCGGGTCGTCCCGGACTCCATCGCGGTACGCGCGCTCTAGCGCCTGCGCGATGGCGCCAGCAGTGTCGACGGCGATCCCGTACTTCCGATTGTAGCGATCCTTGGCGACAATGCCTCGGGCGATTTCGCGAAACCGCGCCTTGCGCCGGGGATCGGGACGCAGCCGTCCAGACGCCCCGGTCATGTCGTCACCGTGACATCAGGGCTCACGTTACCCCGTGCGCGAGCCACGATCCCGGCGACCGTGTTCTTGCTGAGTCCCAGGTCGCGAGCGATCCAGCGATAGCTCCGCCCCTCGGCGATATGCGCCAACACTTTGGGCGCGAGGCGGTCCGACTTGGGTCGCTCCCCCAGTTGCCGGCCGAGTTTGCGGCCACGTGCCCGCGCTGCAGCAAGGCCAGAGCGGACCCGCTCGCTCAGCATGTCGCGCTCAAACTGGGCTATACCTGCGAGCATCGTCGCCATCATCCGCCCATGCGGCGTATCGACCTCGAACGTCATGCCGCTCATCGCGACCACCGACACGCGCCAGCCCGACAGCCGGTTGAGTGTATCGAGCAGGTCCTGGGTCGAACGCCCCCAGCGACTGAGTTCGGTAACGAGGATCGCATCGATATGGCGTGCCTGCGCCAGCTTCATCACCTCAGCCCGTGACCGGCCCCCACCGAGTGGTCCGCGTGGACTGTTAGTGCATTGACGCCTCCATCGCCAGTGTTGGCCGTAGGTGGAGCGAAGCGGAACCGGAGGGCGACACTGGCGATGGAACGGCCTCTGGCGCCGGTGGCCGATACCCGAGCGAGCTGTGCGGCCGGACTGTGTTGTAATGTCGCCGCCAAGCCTCGATCAGGATCCGGGCCTCGGCGAGCGAGTAGAAGATCTCGCCATTGAGCAATTCATCGCGCAGCGACCCGTTGAAGCTCTCGCAGTATCCATTCTCCCATGGCGATCCGGGGGCGATGTAGAGCGTCTTCACGCCGACCTTCGCCAGCCATTCCTGCACCGCCGTCGCGATAAATTCCGGGCCATAGCACATTGGGAAGCGCCGGTTCGGGAGCCGCTATGGCCCTGATGAAGACAAGGCCGCGTAGCGGCCGCAGGGTTCATCAGGGCAAGCCATGGCCGGCCAGCGGGTGTCTAAAGTGAAGTTGTCGAGACAACACTTTGGAGGCCGACCGACCATGACCAAGCTCACCCCTACGCCTGCTGGCGCCGTGCTGGTAGCCATCGACATGTCCAAGAACCGGCAGGAAGTCCTGATCGAGCGACCGGAAGGCGGCCGGCGCCGGCGGCTGTCCGTCATGGCAACCAAGAAGGACTATGACGACTTCGCCGAACAGCTCGCTGCCATCGGCCGTCCCATCGTCGTCGGGTTCGAGGCCACGGGTAATTACCATCGCACGCTGGCGCACAGACTGCTGACCGCGGGGTTCGAGCTGCGCCTCATCTCGTCGGTCGCGCTCGCCCGCACGCGCGAGGCGCTGCACAACGGCTGGGACAAAAACGATTCCAAGGACGCCCAGGTCATCCTGCACATGCTGCGGATCGGGGCGACGCAGCGTTATGTCGATCCGCTGGCGGCCGGGATCAACGACCTGCAGGAACTGTCGAAGACCCACGAAACGATCTCCAAGGCCAAGACGCAAACCTGGCATCGGATCCTCACCCACTATTTGCCGCTCTACTTCCCTGAGATCGCCCGCTTCGCCGGCAACAGCAGATCCGACTGGTTTTTTGCGCTCATCGAGCGGTTCCCCACTCCTGCCAGCATCACCGCGCTCGACGCCGAGACATTCTCGGCCGTGGCCTGGCCTCTCATCGGCCGCAAGGTTTCCAAAGCGCGTCTTATCAATGACATATACGAAACGGCCTGCGCTTCGGTGGCTCTGCCAGTCCCGGAGGATTCGGCAGCAATCACCATGTTCCGTATGGTCATTGCGCAGGGGCGCAGTCTCATCCAGCAGCGTGACGAGATAGAGCGGCTTGCCCATGCCAGGCTGGCCGAGCATGTCGATTACCAGCTGCTGCGCAAGATTCCCGGCATCGGCCCGATCAACGCGCTGACCATCCTGGCGGAAGCCGGTGATCTGCGCCGGTTCAATCATCATCGCCAATTTCTGAAGTTTTGCGGCCTCGATCTCGCAACCTGCCAGTCGGGCACGTTCCGTGGCCGGACAAAGCTGTCCAAGTACGGCAACGCACGATTGCGCCGGACTTTCTGGATGGCTGCTCAAGTTGCCGCGCGTCAGCGCGACAATAGCTTCCGCGATAAGCTCGGACGATATGTCGCCGGGCACGCGGACGATGCCGACCGTCGCCGCAAGGCGATGACGGCGCTCACCGCCAAGATGGCGCGCGTGGCTCACGCCGTCATCAAGACGGGGACAGAGTACCGGCCGTTCCTCGAACGGTCGGATGCCAGGTGGAAGGACCCCTCTCTGATGTGCCGTGAGGGCGCGAGAGCGACCCTGTAGATAATGTTCGGGCCTTCCACCTGGGTGCGTATCTCGTCTTAAGGATGGTGAGGACCACGGCCGCCTCGGCGCCGCTGGATCCTGTGTTTGCTATGGCAGGGAGCGATCCCGTTGACGGTGGGAGCCATCTGGCTCAGAATGCATGCCGCGCCGATGGTTGTCGGCGCATGGATATCTGCTGGCTGAAACCCGCCGCTGCTTCCCAACATAGGACGTTGTCGGACCGGATATGCGCGGGCGGACCGCGCGTGACGAACAGTTCGGCCAGCGCCGCCAGCACATCGTCGCTCTTCAGCTTACGCGCCACGGGCAACGCCATGCACTCCCGGCTCGCCTCGTCGATGATCGACAGGATGCGGTATTTGCGACCATCGTGGGTGCGACCCTCGACGAAGTCATAGGACCAGACGTGCCCGGGATATTCCGGCCGAAGCCGGATGCACGATCCGTCGTTCAACCAGAGCCGCCCGCGCTTCGGCTGCCTTTGCGGCACCTTGAGCCCCTCGCGTCGCCAGATGCGCTCGACCCGTTTGCGGTTCACATGCCACCCTGCATTGCGCAGCAACGCCGTCACTCGGCGATAGCCATAACGACCATATTGCCGCGCCAGCGCAATGATATCCGCGGTGAGAGCTGCTTCGTCATCGGCCCCGCGAGGCACCTTGCGCTGTGTCGATCGATGTTGCCCGAGCACGCGGCAGACCCGTCGCTCGGACACCGGCATCATCATTCTGATGTGATCGATACAGCGCCTTCGGCGCGCGGGGCTCAGAAGTTTCCCCGGGCGGCCTCCTGCAATATCAGCTTGTCTAGCGTCACGTCCGAGATCGCACGGCGAAGCCGCACATTCTCCTTCTCCAGATCCTTCATCCGACGTGCCTGATCGGTCTTCAGGCCGCCATATTCCTTACGCCACCGATAATAGGTTTGCTCGCTGACCGCGATCCGCCGACACGCCTCCGCGGTCGTCGCGCCCTGCGCCAGCACAACCTCCGCTTCACGCAGCTTGCCGATAATCTCTTCCGGGCGATGCTTTTTGCTCGGCATTCCTTGTCTCCTTCGTAATCCAAAATATCATCAATTTTGGACCACTCAGAAGGGGGCAGATCACCGCACTCGGCTATGCCACCGTCACGCGCGACAATCGCGGCCAGCATCAGGCACGGCGACAGCAGGAACTGTTGAACGACGAACTCAGCCACCGGCTGAAGAACGTGATGGCCGTCGTCCAGTCGGTCGCGTCGCAGACGCTGCGGCAGGCAACCGACCTGCGTTCGGCGAACGAGGCGCTCGACGCGCGGCTGACCGCGCTGTCGCAGGCGACCGACGTCCTGACCGCCAAGTCGTGGATGGAAGCCGACCTGCACGAGGTGATCGAACGGACGCTTGCGCCACATGGCGTCGGCGACCGGCTCGACCTTCACGGTCCCGCCATTATCCTCAAGCCGCAGGTGACGATGGCGTTCGCGCTGGCGTTGCATGAACTGGCGACCAACGCCTGCAAATATGGCGCGCTGTCGGCCGAGCATGGTCGGGTGGTGCTGACCTGGGAGGTGTCGGACGGCTCCGGCGCCGACGAACCCCGTTTCGCCATGGAATGGCGTGAGAAGGACGGCCCGCCGGTGGAGCGTCCCAGCCGCCACGGCTTCGGTTCGCGTATGATCGAACGCTCGCTTCGCGCCTATTTCCAGGGTGACGCGCAGCTCGATTTTCAGCCGACCGGTTTGGTGTTCACGCTGAACGCCCCCTTGGCGGAGGCCGGCCGGGTCCGGGATTGACGGTTCCGGAGGCGACCGCGCGCTATTCTACCCGGAACGTTCCGGCGATTTCGGTTCCTTCACCCGCATCGACCCACAGATCGAACATACCCGGTTCTACCTGCCAACGACCATCGTTTGCTACCAGCGCCAGCCCATCGGCCGCGATGCGAAGCTCGACCTGCGCCTCGCTCCCTGCTGCCAGCGTCACCCGCTGGAACGCCTTCATCTGCCGCACCGGTCGCGTCCGGCTCGCCACGCGGTCGTGCACGTCCAGCCGAACGAGCGCGGATCCGGTCCGGGCACCGACGTTGCGCACCCTCACCGACACCGACAGCGGTGCCCCGGCGGCGACCGTGGCCGGTACCCGGAGGTCCGACAGGGTGAAGCGAGTATAGCTCATGCCCGATCCGAACGGGTATAGCGCCCGGTCGGGGGCATCGCGCCAATGGCTACGCCCGGCCGCTTTCGGGTCGGCATCCGGCGCCGGTCGCCCGGTACTGCGCCGGTCATAGGACCAGGGCTGCTGTCCGGTAGCGAGCGGGAAGCTGACCGGCAGTCGCCCGGTCGGCTCGACCGCGCCGAACAGCATGTCGGCGACGGCTGGACCGGTCTGTTCGCCGAGGAACCAGGTGGCGAGCAGGGCCGGAGCGTCGCGTACCGCGCCAGTCAGTGCCAACGCACGGCCGTGGCGCAGCAGCACGACGACGGGCGTGCCGGTCGCCGCAACCGCGTCTGCCAGCGCCTGCTGCGCGACGGGCACGGTAATCTCGACCCGGCTATTGCCTTCGCCCGACATGTCGGCACCTTCGCCGATCGCCAGCAGGACGATATCGGCGGCACGCGCGGCGGCGACCGCCCGCTCGATCCCGCCTGGTAGCGGCTCGGAAATTCCGCTCCCTGCCTCGACGATCAGCGATGCCGGATCGGTCAGCGCCGCGCGCAGCCCGGTCGCCAGATCGATACCCTCGGCCGGATCGCCCGCGAACGACCATGGTCCGTTCAGGTTCGCGCGGTCCGCGCCGAACGGGCCGATCAGCGCGAGCCGCTTGCCCCGCCGGGACAACGGCAACAGGTCGCCATCGTTGCGCAACAGGACGATCGATCGCGTCGCGACCGTGCGCGCCATATCCCGGATCGCCCGGCTGCCCCGCTCCCGCCGCTCCGCGTGGCGATCGAGCGACCGGAACGGATCGTCGAACAGCCCCAATCGCTCCTTCAGCGTCAGCACGCGCCGCACCGCCTGATCCACCGCTGCGATCGGCACCCGCCCGTCTTCGACCAGCGCCGGCAGGTGACGCTGGTACAGCCCGCTCTGCATCGACATGTCGATCCCGGCAAGGATGGCGAGCCGGGCGGCATCGGCTTCGTCGGCGGCGATGCCGTGGGCGATCAGCTCGCGGTCGGCATCGTAATCAGACACGCACACCCCGTCGAACCCCAGTTCGGCTCGCAGCAGGTCGGTCAGCAGCGGCCGGTTCGCGCTGACCGGCACGCCGTTGAAATCGGTGAACGACGCCATCGTCGCACCCGCGCCGGCGGTGAAGGCGGCGGCGAACGGCGGTACGAACGTCTCGCGCAGCTCGGCCGTGCTCATGTCGACTGCCGCATATTCCATGCCGCCCCGCACCGCGCCATAGCCGACGAAATGCTTGGGGGTTGCCAGCAGCGCGTCGGGCTTCGTCAGGTCCGGCCCCTGAAATCCCTCGACCCGCGCCGCCGCGAGCAGACAGTTGAGCAGTACATCCTCGCCCGCCCCCTCTGCCACCCGGCCCCAACGCTGATCGCGCGCGACGTCGACCATCGGCGCAAAGGTCCAGTGGATACCGCTGGCGGTCGTCTCCTGCGCCACGGCCCGCGCGGCGCGCCGCGAAAGGTCGGGATCGAACGCCGCCGCTTCTGCCAGCGGGATCGGAAAGATCGTCCGGCATCCGTGCAGGACATCGGCGGCAAAGAGCAGCGGGATGCGCAGCCGGCTTTCCAGCGCCGCCGCCTGCGCTCGCCGCGCCCCGGCCACGCCATAGCCGTTGAAGAGCATCCCGATCTGCCCGGCCCTGATGTCGGCCAGCATCGCATTTGCCCCGCGCGGCGAAACCACCGGATTGAACACCGCGCCCACCGGGCGAATTTCGTCGTTGAAACAGCTGAGCTGCCCGGCCTTTTCCGCCAGTGTCATGCGCGCGATCAGCGCCTCGACCCGTGGCGACGCCACGCGGGTCGCGCCACCGATCAGGATGCCTCCGGCCGCCAGCAGCGATGTCTTCAACATTTTCCGTCGGTTAAGTTCGGCGCTTCGACACCATTGTTGCGCAATCGCCACAGCAGAACTTTCTCATCGTGTCGACGGCATACCATGATTGCCGGCATGTGCCGCCCCGTCTAGATGTAACCGGTCCCAGAAATGACGGGACCAACGAATTTCGAGGGTGGGAGAGGATGATGTCGAGTTTCAACCGCAATGTGGCGCGTGCCGCGTTGCTGGCCAGCGCCGCGTTGCTGCCGACCGTCGCATGGGCACAGACCCAGCCGGCCGATCCCGCCGCGCCGGCGACTACCGACGCGGCCACGGCCGATGACCAGCAGGACGTGATCGTCGTCACCGGCACCACGTCGCGCGACCGTCCGCTCATCACCGCATCGGCCGACATCACGCTCGCCGACCGCGCCGACATCGATCGTCGCGCGCCGCGCTCGACCGCCGACATGCTCGAACTGGTGCCCGGCATCTTCGTCGAAGCGACCGCGGGCCAGGTGTCGAACAACTATTCGGTCCGCGGCCTTCAGGGCGGCGGCCAGCGCTTCGTGCAGTTGCAGGAGGACGGCATGCCGATCCTGTACGGCGGCGGCGGGGCCGACTTCTTCTTCGACCAGGACCTGACCATCGATCGCCTCGAAGCGGTCAAGGGCGGTTCGTCGGGCGTGCTGACGGTCAATGGCGCCGGCGCGACGATCAACTTCATTTCGAAGCGCCCGAACTTCAACGAAGCCGAAGGCGCAGCGCGAGTCAGCGCCTATAATTACGGGATGAAGCGCGGCGAATTCTATTATTCGCAGCCGCTGAGCGAACGGCTCGCCTTCAATGTCGGCGGCTATATCCAGTCGAGCCCCGGCGTGCGCGAGAACCCGTTCGACTATGCCGGCTGGCGGTTGAAGGGGATGCTCGAATATCGCTTCGACGATGGCGGTTATGCCCGGCTGTCGGCAAAGGGCGGCGATGTCGAGAACGCCTATTATGCGACGATGCCGTACCGCCTCGACGGTGGCAAGGTGCGCGGTATTCCGGGTCTCGACACGCAGGACGGCAATGTCGGCGGCGATTCCTTCGCCAACATTGCGGTGCCGGTATCGACCTTCGCCCATCCCAGTGGCTTCCGCGAATTCCGCTATCGCGACGGGATCAAGGCCAAGACCGCGCAGGTCCGCTTCGACATCGAAAAGCCGGTGGGCGAGACGGTCGATCTGTTCGCCCATGTCCGCTACCTGAAATATTCCTACGACTTCAACGGCCTCTTCCCCGGATCGGGTACGGGCAATGCCGGCCTGACCAGTGCGCAGAATTATCTGACGCCCGGTGCCACCTCGCCGATCAACGACCTCCTGACACTCGGCCGTGCCGCCTATCCGGCCGCGACGCGCTTCGGCATCAAAAATCTGCGCACCGGCGTCGTGCTCGGTTCGAACCAGACGGCCCAGCTTGCCGCACTGGCGGGCAACGGCTTCCTCCAGCGCACGACGCTGAACCACGACTATATCGACGGCCGCGACTTCGGCGCGAACGTCGGCGGTCGCTGGGAATATGAGAACGACCGGTTCAAGAACTCGCTGACCGCCGGCGTCATGTATTACAACGTGATCCGGAAACAGGATCAGTCGGCGACCGCCAGCATGGTCAACGACGTTCGCACCAACAGCGACGTGTACGACATCGTCGCGCTGGACGGTAACAACCAGGTCATCGGGACGCTGTCGGACAACGGCCTCGTCTCCTATGGCGACTGGGGTGCCGGCATCCGCGAGCGCCGGGACTCGGCCGTCTCGCTGTACGTCAACGACGAGGTCGCATTCGGCGACCTGCGCGTCGATGGCGGCGTGCGGTGGGAAAGCGATGACGCGACTGCGCTCGACGGCAACCAGTTGGCGGTGAACCAGGCGGTGCAGCCCGGCGTCGGCGGCGTGATCCGCAATGTCGGCTCCAGCTTCGACGGCACCTTCGCGACGCGGCAGCGCACGCAGCGCAAGGCGTCGTGGACCGTCGGCGCGAACTATCTCATCACGCCGAACTTCTCGGTCTATGCCCGCTATGCCAACGGGTTCCAGACCAACAATGTCGACCCGATCACCACGATCGAACTGTACGAAGCCGGCGTCCGCTATCAATATGGCCGCCTCTTCTCCGGCTCGGCGACCGTGTTCCGCACCAATTTCGACAATCAGAACTATAACTTCGCGAACCCCGCCAACCCCTCGCAGCAGCAGAACCTGAACGCCGACCTGCGCACCAAGGGCGTCGAGATCGACTTCGTGGTGCGTCCGACCAACTGGTTCTCGGTCGACTTCCAGGGCGTGTTCCAGGACCCGCAACTGCTCAACCTGCAGCTCGACGGTGTCGATCAGGGCGCTGCGTTCGAGGGCAACCGGCCGGAGCGTACCCCCGCCCAGTTGTTCACCATCCTGCCGACGCTCACGCTGCCCAACGGGGTGGGCGACATCTATGCCCGGTACAAGTTCGTCGGCAAGATTTTCGCCGACAACGGCAACGGCATTGCCCTGCCCAGCTATGGCGTCACCGGGATCGGCGTGAACCTGAACCTCAGCAAGCGGGTGCAACTGAACCTGAACGCGGACAATGTGTTCGACGTCGTGGGCCTGACCGAAGGCAATCCACGTCAGGGACAGACGCAGGCGATCACCGACGGCTATTTCTACGCGCGCGGTATCGTCGGGCCGACCTATGGCGGGACGCTGACGTTCCGGTTCTGAACGAAGGGGGTGTCGCGGCGTATTGCGGCACCCCGCCCTTGCGGAAGAGGTGGTGGATGAAGACCGTGGCGCGGTGGATGCTGGCAGGTGCGATGCTGGCCGGAACGGGACTGGCAGTAGCCCAACGGCCCGCAAAGGCGCCCGAACTCGCCTATCAGCTCACCGAAGGCCAAAATCTCAACGCCTTCGTCCGCGAAGGGCCGGTGGCGGCGCATCTGCTCCTGCGCAATGGCACCGATCCGCGCATCCTCGTCGCGTTTCCGGCGGGCAACAGCGGCGTCGGGCTGTGGTTCGACGCGGTACCGCGCGGCGCAACATGGCGGATTGAGCAGGCGCCCCGTCCGACCAGCGCACCGGGCGTCGCCGGACCGCAGCCGGCGGTCGTCACCGTCGCCAGTATCGATGCGCCACAGCTGCGGATCAAGCAGGCGGTCCTCTCGTCGATTCGCTTCCTGCGCGACTACCAATCGGTCGGTCGTTTCCCGAAAGAGGTCGCGGTCGATCCGGTCGTCAGCGGCAACACCATCCGCTGGAGCCGCCCACGCCTCGACGGCAAGCCCGGCTATCTGTTGCAGGTCCGTTTGTTGTCGGGCAGCATCCGGAACGGCGCGATGGTCGCCGATGCCGGCCGGCCGTTGCGGATGGAGATCACGGCGTCGAGCGGCGAGACGCCGCTGACCGGCCTTGCCGAAAACGAACTTCTGAACGCACGCGCCGCCAAAGACCCGGGCGCGCGCAATGCCCTGCGCTTCCTGAGCTATCGCGAGAAATTCCTCGCGGGATCGTGGCGGTTCCAGACCTATTTCGGGCGGGACACCCTGATGTCGGTCCGGCTACTGATGCCGGTGCTGCAACCGCAGGCGATCGAAGCCGGCCTCGGATCGGTTCTGGCAAGGCTTGATGCCCGTGGCGACGTGGCGCACGAGGAGGGTATCGGGGAGTTCGCCGTCGTCGACCGTCGCCAGCATGGCGGCAGCGGCGATGCGGCAGTCCTCGACTACGCAATGGTCGACGACGACTATATGCTGGCTCCCGTCGCGGCGGCGTACCTGCTCGACCATGGTACCCCCGTCAGCGCCCGCGCCTTTCTGGACCGGCCGTTGGTGAGCGAAGGTGTACCCGGCACGACCGCGCCGGCGGGCAAGGCACTGGTGCGCAACCTGCGCTTCGTCATCGACACCGCGCGTCCCTTTGCCGACGATCCCGGCTATGCGCGACTGGTCGCAATCGGCAAGGGCCGGCTGACCGGACAATGGCGCGACAGCGAGGAAGGGCTCGGTCGTGGGCGCTATGCCTATGACGTCAATGCGGTGTTCGTGCCGGCGGCGCTGGAGGCGGCGGCGCGGTTGATGCGCGCCGGGTTGCTTGACCGCTATCTGACGGCCGATGACCGCGCGGCGCTGGCCCGTGCGGAGGCAATGGCCACCGTCTGGCGGACGCGTGCACCGGCACTGTTCCGCGTGTCGACACCGGCCGCGCAGGCAAGGCCCCGGATCGAAGGCTATGCGCGCAGTCTCGGCATTCCGGCTGCCCCTGCACTCGCATCGCTCGGCACCGCGCCGCTGACGTTCCACGCGATCGCCCTCGACGATGGCGGGCGGCCGATCCCGATCGTCAATTCCGACGAGGGTTTCGCGCTGATGTTCGCCGAACCGTCGCCGGCTGACCTCGAAACCTATGTCACCGCCGCGATGCGGCCGTTCCCCGCCGGGTTGATGACCGATATCGGGATGCTGGTGGCGAACGCGGCGCAGACCGACGCGGCGGTGCAGGCGCGCTTCACTCCTGGAGCCTATCACGGGGCAGTGGTGTGGTCGTGGCAACAGGCACTGTTCGCGGCCGGCCTCGAACGCCAGCTTGCCCGCCGCGACCTGCCGCCTGCCACCCGCGCGGTACTGACGCGGGCGCAAGCGACGTTGTGGCGCGCGATCAATGCGACACGCGCAACGCAGAGTTCGGAACTATGGTCCTGGGCCTATCGTAGCGGTCGCTATCAGGTGGTCGCCTTCGGTGCGGGGAAGCAGGACGTCGACGAATCCAACGCGGCGCAGCTGTGGAGTACCGTCTATCTGGCGGTCCGGCCGCCCCGCACGATCAACCCAGCGACAGGAAGGCGGTAACCGTCAGCCTGCCCGTCAGGGGATTGGCGCTGAGCGACGCGGCAGGCGGTATCCGGCCGCTGTGCAGCAGCGCGCTGCGATAGACGACCGCCCGGTTCGGCCGCGCATCGACGGCCGAAATCTGTTCGAACAACGGCGTTGATCCGTCGACATAGGCAGTCGGCGGCGGCGCGTTGCCAACCTCGGCGGAAATCGCATTCAGATAGATCGGTGCGCGCGTGGCATCGATCGTCTCGAACCCGGTCGCCCGGTGGCGATAGAATGCCGTGCCGCCATCGTCCTCGCCGCCCAGATAATGGACCAGTGCGATCCGGTCCCCCTCAACCGCGTCGAAATGCGGCATTCGCTGCTGTACCGTCAGGGCATCGGGTGGCGTGGTCACGATCGAAAAGCTGGCGTCGAGCAGCGCGACGGCCCCGCGATGACCGAACACCCCCGCCAGCACTCGTGAAAAGACCGACCTAACGTCTTTAAAATAGGTTGTCGGCAATGCAGTACGGACGCCTGGATATTGCCGCTGCGCCGGTTCGAACCGCGCCGCCGCGGCAAAGGCTCGGAGACCCGCGGGGTCAGGATGGAAGTGATCGACGATCGCGATCGGCTGCCGCTCCTGCCCGATCCGCCGACCGACGATATCGGGGGCCGTCATGCCGCGGCGAGGATTGCCGCCAGCGCGGCATCGTGCATCGGCAAGGTCGGCGCGGCGCGGGCGACGACCTCCGCGATCTGCCGCACCTGTGCCCGGTTGGTAGCGCCATCGATCGCATCGGCCAGCGGGTTGTAGCCGCCCGCCACGATCCCCTGCCCGTTCAGCACCGCCAGCCAGCTCGCCTCGCGAAACAGTTCGTCGGATTCGAGGATGATCCGGCCGGACCGGCGATATTGCTCCTCGCGCGCGCGCAGGCTGTCGGGCAACGGCATCGTCCGGCAATGACGCCACAGCGGATCGTCGCGTCCGCTGGTGGCATGATAGTGCAGGATCAGGAAATCCTTGATCCCGTCCATGTCGCGCGCGAACACCGCGTTGAACCGGTCGGACAGCGCGGGATCGAAATCACGATTAGGGAACAAGGTCAGCAGCTTGGCGATGCCGCTCTGGATCAGGTGGATGCTGGTCGATTCCAGCGGTTCGAGAAACCCCGATGACAGCCCGATGGCCACGACATTGCCCCGCCACGGCCGACGCCGCGTGCCCGCGGTGAAGCGCAGGAAACGGGGTTCCGCCAGCGGCTCGCCGTCGAGGCTGCCGAGCAGCGTCGCCGCCGCCGCATCGTCCGAGAGATAGGCGCTGGCATAGACATAGCCGTTGCCGGTACGGTGCTGCAGCGGAATACGCCATTGCCATCCGGCCGCGCGCGCGGTCGATCGGGTATAGGGCGTCGTCGGCGCGACGCGGGCGCACGGCACCGCGACTGCGCGGTCGCAGGGCAGCCAGTGCGACCAGTCCTCATACCCCTCGCCCATTTCCCCGGCGATCAGCAGCGCGCGGAAGCCGGAGCAGTCGATGAACAGCTCGCCCTCGATCCGCTCGCCGCGTTCGGTGGTCAGCGCGGTCACGAAGCCGGTTGCGGCGTCGCGCTCGACATGGTGCAGGGTGCCCTCGATCCGGGTCACGCCGGCCCCCTCACTCAGCCGCCGAAGATAGGCCGCGTACAGCCCGGCATCGAAGTGATAGGCATAGCCGAGCGTCGACAGGATCGACCGCGCATCACCGGCCGGCTTCGCGAACCGCCCTTGGGCCGCCAGCGCAGCGGCGAGCGACAGGGCGGACAGCGGCACGTCGAGGCCCTCGGCCTGCGCCTTCAGCCAGCGATGGTGGAACGCGACGCCGGGCAGTGCCGCGCCGAACTGCCCGAACGGGTGGAAATAACGATGCCCCGGTGCCGTCCAGTCGACGAATTCGATGCCGAGCTTGAAGGTTGCCTGCGTCACCCGCAGGAAAGCCGCCTCGTCAATCCCGACCAGTTCGTTGAACCAGTGGATGGTCGGGATCGTCGCCTCGCCGACCCCCACCGTGCCGATCGCATCGGATTCCAGCAGCGTGATCGCGACGCCAGGGCCGAGGCTGCGCGACAATGCCGCCGCGGTCATCCACCCGGCGGTACCACCCCCGAGGATGACGACGCGACGAACTCGATCCGGTGCTTCCATGCCCTGTCGTACCCGCGCGGGATCGCGTTGAGAACCGGGTTACTGGAGCCTTGCCGATAATCCGTCGGCGCTGACGGGTGACGTCGTGCGGGCGCGGCCACACCCTTGGCGGCAAGGTACGGGACCGGTGAGAGGATGGTCGAAAACGTACGCTCTCATGACTGCCATCCGAGACGCTGGCCGAGCGTGGAGGGTGACTGGACGCGGTTGACCAGCGTGACCGGCTCGCCGTCCGCCACCTCGATCGCGGTTCCCTTGAACGCCCGGGCATAGAGGAGCACGAAGCCTTGCGGCGCGTGCCCCTTCGGCCAGTGCGGGGTGAGCATGTCCAGACGCGCATGGACATGACCGGCGTGGAGCGGGGCGGCGTGCGTCCAGAAGGCGCGCGACAGTTCGATTCCCGGTGCCACGGGAATGCCCGTTGACGCGCGGGTGACCGAGGCGAGGCTGGTGCCGAGCGACCAATCCACCCGTGCCGAGAGCGGCGCGACCCGGTTGACCCCAGCGACATCGAGCAACCGCCACAGCTGCCGCGCGAGTTTGGGGGTGGCGGCGTTGCGCGTCCGGTCGTCGGTGCTGTCGTCCTCTGGGCGCTGCGCCAGCTTCTCGGGCGCGGGCTTCAGCACCTCGAAGAAGCCCTCGGGCGGTTTCGCCGGTGCGTGCCGGCTACGCACCTCCGAGATCCGCGCGGTCGCCTGGTCGCGGAAGAACGGGCTGTCGCCGCGATGTTCGGCGCGCTTCGTGCCGGTCAGGCGGCGCAGATAATAGGTTTCCGCCTCGGAGAGATAGGCCGGCGTCAGGATCGGGGGGGCGAGCTGGCGGCCGAGACAGTCGCAGGCGAGCCATTTGTGGCCGATGCGCGCGTTCTGGACGAGGCGTATGCCGGCCTGCTCGTCGCCATGATCCCCCTCGCCGACATACCAGCGCACCAGCGCCGCGCGCAGCGGCCCCGGGAGCGGGATGCGGTTGGGGCCTTCGCCCGAAGTGTCGCGGTCGACCAGCCACATGCGTTGCGCATCCGTCCCGGCACGGGAAATATTGACGGTATCGGAAAACGAAGTTTTCCACTTGTCCAGCGATTTCGTCATCGTCCGTCGATTTCGCTGCGATGATTTGACCGTGGTGTCCGCGACCGGCTCTTCTTGATTCGACGACACAGAGACGAGCGGGGGACCGGTCATGAAGAAGTGGATCACAGGGGCTGCATTGGCGGCGATGATTACAGTGCCGGCGAATGCTCAACCCAGGAGGGGGAACCGTCAGGTGCAGATGATCGCGATGGGCGGTGCGTCGGAACCCACCGGTCTTGGCGCGCGAAGCGAGGCCGGCGTGCCTGCCGGCATCTCGTCGCCACCCGAAATCCCCGGGTTCGCGGTGCATGACCTCAGCCGGCGCTATGTCGAATACCGCATGGTCAACGAGCTGCGCGGCAATGTCGAAGGCGTCGTTCCTGCCCCGATCGATGCCGCGAACATGGCCGTGCCGGCGCTTCCGGTCGCGGCGTCCTCGCCGATATCGGTGCCGTTCTGGATGCGGCCGGCAGGCCCGGCCCTCCCGATGGCGCCGCCGGTCTTCACCCCCGGCTGTACGCCCGTCGGCTATCGCCCGTCGGGCATCCTGTCCCGCGGTGCCGAGGCGCGGCGTGCCGCCTTCTACGCGAACATGAGCGCGATCGCGTGCGAGCACGGCATCCCGGTCGGGCTGTTCGATGCCGTCATCATGCGCGAGAGCCGCTACGATCCGGCAGCGATCTCGCCCAAGCGCGCCTATGGCCTCACCCAGCTGATGCCCGGCACCGCCGACGGGCTCGGGGTAAACCGCTTCGATATCATCGGCAATCTGCGCGGCGGGGCACGCTATCTGCGCCAGCAGCTCGACCGCTTCGGGCAGGTCCATCTGGCACTGGCCGCGTACAATGCCGGTCCCGGCCGGGTGCGCGGCGGGCAGATCCCCCGGATCACCGAGACGCGTGAATATGTCGCCAACATCCTGACCAACTGGAGCCGCCTCTCCGGCTTCGGTCGGGTCGCAACGGTCCAGGCGTCGTCGTTACCTGTGGCACCGCCTCTCACCTCCATGGCAGTACGCGGGCCAGGTGTCGCGATCTCCACCTTCTGACGGTGCTACCTGCACGACGCCGGGGAATTGGACGCGCCGGATCCGCTTGCTTCCGTCGGGGAGCATTGCGGCGGCGATAGCCGACGCTCCCGCATGTTCCGTACATGCAAGGTTTGGGATTATTTCCGACGGTTCGGCAATCAGGCCGTCAGGCCCGACGTGTTGCCCGACTAGGGCAACGCCATTGGCGTTATATTAAATAGAATCCCGTAGCGGTTAATCATCATCATGAGTGTCACGCTGGCGCGCCTCGATCGTGGCCCCCATGCGGGCGAGCAGCTCACCGAGTTCGCCGCCGATCTCGACACGCGCGCGCTCGCCGAGGCCGAGCCTCGCCAGCATATCGCGCGTCGCTTGCTCCACATCGGCACGTCGCTGGATGTCGTCATCGGGTAGCGGCGCGGGGCGTAAGCGGCGCGGCAATATCCGCTTCACGCAATCGGGCAGGAGAGCGCGATAGACATTCGAGGTCTGTGCGTAGCGCGGCCCCGGTCCACTGCCGGGCACCCGTTCGAAGCGCCGCTGGCGTGCGAGCAGCCCGACCGTCTCGAGGATATTCAGCACCCGCCCGATCGTGGCCTCGCCCAAACCGGTGCGCTCGGCGAGACCCGCGTAGGACGGATAGACCTGTCCCTTGCACAGCCGCGCGAGCGTCAGCAGTTCCTCATAGACGCGTATCGCCGCGCTGGTCAGCAACGTCAGGAGACGCTCGGCGACGCTCAGCGAGCGCTTGCCCGCGCGCGCCTCGCGTTTTAGCCGACGTCCCTCGTCGAGCGCGCGTCTGGCGGCCGCGAGCAGTCGGTCGGTCTCGCCTTTCGCCGGCACCGAAAAGAACGTGTCCTCGAACGTCCCTGCCTCTCGGCTGCCGCGCAACACCGGCGCGCCGGTCGGATGCGGCGCACCCGATTTCGCCCGCGAGCGGCACACCGGCATCCCCGACAACGCGGCGATGCCGGCCTCGCCGACTGAAAACAACCCCATCTTCCTTCCTCCTTATGGAGGCCGGGCCCAGGCAAAGAAAATGCGTGGCGCGAAACGCGCATCCTTGACGGTCGGACCGGGAAGCGATATGTCGGGGCTTGAGATTGAAGCCTTTAAGCGTTTACCAGACGCTGACATATCGGGTGTTTGCTCCCCGATCCTAACTTTGGGATGCCCGGCCTCGTGCCGGGCTTTCCTTTATGTGGTCACGGCCAAAAACTCCTGTCGGATATGCTGGTTTTCGCGAACTGCGCTTAGGACGGCATTGATTGCCGCTTCGCGCGAGGACAAGCCAAGCGCTTCCTGAACCTCGTTAAGAAATTCGATGGTTTCAGCCGATAACCAAAAACAGTCTCGTCTTTGGCCCAGCGCACGCCGCTGTGCTGCGCGGTTGCGCATGGTTACGGCTGCTGCCTTGGTTGATACCGACTCCGTCATCGTGACGAAGCGTAGCAAACCGTTAAACTCTTGGCAATTTTCAGCGCTTAATAAATGCTGAAGCGGTTAATTGTCCGCTGCCTGGGATTTCAGGCTTGGTCCTCCCCGCAGAACCTAGCCTTCAGGCTGGCCCGATGATTCGAGAGCCATTGCATGCGATCCAGAAGCCTCTCGGCGGTCTGCTGACGTAAAGCCCGCCGGTGGCGATCGTCAAGATCCTGAAGATCAAGACCATGGATGTTGGATAGGCCCTGAACGAGCTCCGTAGCCAGCCCGGTCATAAGATCGCTGAAAAAAATGGCGATCTGCAGATCTTCTTCGAGGGAGGCATCAGCTCGCTCCCCGAGTTCACTGATGACTGCCAACTGGTAGCGGTCGACCCCGAGGTCTCGGAGAATGGCGTCGATCTCATCGACCCGAACCGTCGTTCGCTTGTCACTGTCTTTGGCCATCAGGCGATAGGCACGTGAGCGGCTCATTCCGATCCTGCCGGCGATGGACCCTGGGGTAATGCCCCTGACCCGCATGATCCTCATGGCTATAGCCATGTTTTCATCCGTCGATGGAACCGCAGTCCGAACTGGTCGCCCCAAAGCGGGTTTGCCCCCCCTTGCGTCCGCCATCGCATTCCTCCTGTCTTGGGGGCATTAAAGTGGCGTGCGTCCCGAGAGGCAACCCTATTTGGATCTCAATTCGTTCTAAGCACGAATGTGTCGAACTGTTTCCGCGCGGTCATTGCCTCACTGGATGAACATTATCGCGGGTCCTCCTCAATACATCGCTGAATAGTCTCGCCTTGTCGTCCGGTATTCCTATTCTCGATGCGATGCGGGCGCTTTCCCGATCTGCAATGTAACTCATCACAAGTACAGAGCATGCATTTCTCAAATCAGAACATCGGCCTGTCAGCTTTGCCAGCCACGCATCAAGATTATCTAACTCACCCTTGCTAGATCGCTCCAAAGTAAGGACAATTTCATACTCACCATCCGGATCTATTATTGAGAGGTGAGTTTCAATAATGCTCTTTGATGGCATAAGTGCATTGTCGCGCCAGTGCGCGAGGAGATCGCTTACTAATGCTGAAATGGTTATGTGCCGTTTCGCCTCGTCCGAACCTATACGAACTCCCTCGGAGGTCAGCTTAAACAACTGCTCCGAAGTATGGATTGTAACCACTTCAATGTTACTCGACATATTAATGCCAGCACCTCATTCCTAATCTCCTGCGCTTTCCCACGCCTGTTTTCACCAATTTTGAGTCCACGCGGTCTGCTAACCTGTCTGCCTCACAACATGGTCATGCAGCGCATGGACCCGAATCGCATAATCCCGGCCTTTGGGACGCTCCGTCCTAGCGGCTGGGATTGCCAATCCCAGGGACTGGGACGGAGCGTCCCAGCGGCTGGGCCTTGAGCCCCGAAATAGAGTCGAGAATCGGCAATCCGTGTCTGTCGTCTCCACTATTTTTGCAGAATTACCTTACGACAGCCTTAATCGTTTGGTGAACGCCTCGGATCCGGAGAACCTTCCTTTGGGCGCACAAAGCGCTCCATCTGAAGGAGACTTCCATGAAAGCACTGACCAAGGGCCGCATCGAGACCGCGGGCCTCGCAGCCCTCGGCCTCGTAGGGGCCGCAGCCGTTCTGGCCGGTCCGGCGTTCGCCGGCGCCGACGCCACGTTCAACACCGCGCTGAACTCGTTCACCGGCTTCCTCGAGGGTTCGGGCGGTAAGATCATCACCGTGCTGAGCCTCGCGGGCGGCATCGTCGGCCTCGCCTCGGGGCGCTTCAGCCTCGGCCAGGTCGCGATCCCGGTCGGTGTCGGCGTCGGCGCGGGCACGGGTATCCCGATCGTCACCTCCACCGTCACGGCGACGGTCTGACCCCGTGCGCACCGGCCGGGTTGCAGCCCGGCCGGTGTCCCTACCGGAAGGTGGTGTGATGTCAGCCGACAAATACGTGATCCCGTCTCATCTGGATGACCCCGAACTGATCGGGTTCTGGACGCTGGATGAGTTCCTCTTCATGGTCATCCCCTTCGTGTGGGGGATCCTGTCCCAGCATATCATCATCGGCATCGCATTAGGGTTCGCGGGCTGGTGGGGTCTAAAAAAAGCCAAAGCTGGGCGGGCGGCATCGTGGCTCATACACCTGGCCTACTGGCATCTGCCGGGCGGATTTCCGTCGCTGCGCGCCACGCCACCTTCCTATCTCCGGCTGATGGTGGGCTGAGATGGATTTCGCATATCAACATGCGCACAGCCAGCGCGTGCTGCGCCAGCGCAACCTGCTCGGCGTGGTCGCGATCGTGCTCGCAGCAGCCGTGGCACTCCTCCTCCTCTTCTCCGCCTCGCGTGACCGCGAGGTCGTGTTGCAGCCGGTATTGCGCTCGCCGCTGACCGTCAGCAGCGCGGGCGTCAGTCGTGAATATCTCGAAATGGTCACGCGCGATACCGCGATCCTGACCCTCGACCGCTCGCCTGCCAACCTCGACTATTGGATGAAGTCGGTCCTCGAGATCGTCTCGCCGCGCGCGCAGGGCAAGATCAAGGCCGATCTGCTGCGCATCGTCGACGAGCAGCGCGGGTCGAGCATCAGCCAGTATTTCACGCTCCAGTCGATGAAGATCGACCCCGCCAACCTCCAGTCGACGGTGACGGGCCAGCTCAACACCGTCGTCGGCCAGAAGATCATCACCTCGCAGGTGCGCACCTTCCGGTTCGACTGGGAATATTCGGGCGTGTCGCTGAAGCTCATCGGCTTCGGGATGGTCCAGCCCGAGAAGAAGGGCATGCCCGCATGACCAGCTACCTCGCCTTCGGCAGCGCAGCGCTCGGCACCGTGCTTGCCTCGCGTAGCTTCTGCCATCTCAGCCGTCTGGCGGGCGGTGCCTTGATCGGGGCATCGGTACTGCTGTTCGCCACGCCCGCCTTCGCCGACCAGAATCTCCAAGTCTCGGACGGCGCGGCGGTGCAGTGCAATGCCTCGGCGAGGGATTTGACGCGGATCAGTCTCGTCCAGGACGAGTTCGCCAGCGTCTCCAAGATCAACACCGGCAATCCGAGCGACGACTTCTCGGTCGTCAACGAGCCGGTGCGCGGCGACATCTACCTGTCGGTGCCCGACGGCTATAGCCGCCCGGTGCTGTCGTTCTTTGCGACCAGCAAGCGCGGCTATGTCTACAAGTTCGCCTGTCGGATCGCGGGCAACGAAGCCGCGCAGGTGTTTCTCTCGAACCCCGCGATCGAGAAGGCCGAGGCAGCGGACGAGGCGCCGATGGGCCGGGCAGCGGCATCAACCACGAGCCCGCAGGAAGGCGCGATCCAGCTCATCCAGGCGATGTACGCCAACAAGGTCGGCGACGGCTACGAGATGAAGCAGCGCGCGATCCGGCCGGTTCATGTCGGCGATCTCAAGGTCCAGATGATCGCGGAATATCGCGGGTCCGATCTCACCGGCCATGTCCTGCGCATCGAGAACACCGGTGCGACCGAGACGGTGCTGACCGACGACATGGTCGCACCGCGCGGCGCGCTCGCGGTCTCGATCGCGGATCCCAAACTGGCCGTGGGCAAGGTGACCACGGCCTATCTCGTCTCACGCAGCGGGAAGTAAGCCGATGGCATTCAAAGACATGTTCTCGCGCAATCGCAAGGCGCTCGACGCGCCCGAGGGCGACGGCGTCTCGCCGGTCGCCTCCGAACTCGCCGGTAACGACGCGACCAAAAAGAAGCAGCAGATGATGCTGGCGGGCGTGGCGGCGGTCGCACTGGTCGGCGCCTCCTTCTACATCTTCGACGGCGGTGACGCGAAACCCGAGACGGCCGACACCGCCGAGGAGGTGAAGGTCTCCACCAAGGACATGATGAACCGCAACCTCTCCGAGCAGGAGTGGATGGCGCTCAGCGAAAACCGGTTCGATTCCACCGAGAACCAGCTGAAGGGCATCAACGGCACCAACCACCGGGTCGACCAGCTCTCCGAGCAGATCGAGGCGCTCAAGGCGCAGAACCAGTCGATGGCCTCGGACGGCCAGCGTGTGGTCTCGGCCTACCAGAATGAGAACGAGCAGCTGCGCCGCCAGGTCAACGAGCGCGCCAGCGCGCCGCCTGCGCCGGGTCCCGCCGCGATGTACGGTCCCGCCGGCGTTCCCCTCTATCAGCGGCCCGAGGGCGCAGGGGGGGCACAGGTCCCCGAAGCCCCCGCCCCCGCACGGCTCTCCGAAGTGAAGATGGTCTCGTTCCAGACGGCGGGCGGCACCGCGACGCAGGTTGAGAAGGGCAACACCGTCTATAGCGACAGCCCGAACTATCTGCCGCCCAACAGCTTCGCGACCGCGCGCGTCATCGTCGGCGTCGATGCGGCGGCCGGCGTCCAGAGCCAGACCGACCCATTGCCGGTCGTGCTGCGCGTGACCGGTCCCGCACGCTCGGTCTTCCAGAACGGCAAGCTCCTGACCACCCGGATCCAGGGCTGCCTCATCAACGGTGCGGCACGCGGCGAACTCTCGAGCGAGAAGGTCTACGTCAAGCTTCAAAAGATGACCTGCCCGCAGCCCGGCGGGCGTTACGCGGTGTCCGAAGTGAAGGGCTTCATCGCCTTTGCCGGCAAGACCGGTGTGCGCGGGCGGGTGGTCAGCCGCGAAGGCTCTCTCGTTGGGCAGGCGTTCATCGCGGGGCTTGTCGGCGGGATCGGGCGCGGCTTTGCCACCAACACCAATCTCGCGCTGCAACCCGGGAACGTCGTCGTGAACGGTCGCCGCCAGCAACTCGGCCTCGGCGATATCGCCCAAGGGGGTCTGGGCAACGGCGTCGCCGAGAGCGGCGACATGGTCTCGAAGTATCTCATCGAGCGCGCCGAGCAATACCAGCCCGTGATCGAGATGCCGACCGGTGTCGATGTCGAGGTCGTTTTCCTGGAGGGTGTCCATGTCCGTAATTGACCGCATCCGTGCACGGCCGGCGCGCTCCGCGCTGCTCGCGGCCGCCTTGCTCGCCTCGCCGTTCGTCGGCGCCGGCGCGGCAAGCTACGCGTCCAGCATCGGCATCGTCGGCGCGTCCGACACCAAGGTCGCCGCCCTCCTCAAGGAGCGACTGCCCAAGACACAGGTCTCCGGGCTCGACTGCGGCAAGGTCGCCGGGCTGTGCGAGGTCACCGCCGGCAACAACCTGTTCTACGTCGATCGCAGCGCGCGCTATCTCGTCATCGGCCGGGTCTACGACATGGACACGCGCCAGGACCTGACCGCCGCGCGGCTGCTCGAGATCAATCCCGACATGCTGGTCGGCGGAGCGGCGAAGGCGAATGCCGCGGCCGAGGCGGGCGGACCGCCCTCTCCGCCAGGCGCCGCGCCGGCGCGCGCGCCCGCGCCGTCGCTCAAGTCCTTGCCGATCTCGACCCTGCCGGCGACCGGCGCGATCGAGTGGGGGCCGCGCGGCGGTAAGAGCGTCACCGTCTTCAGCGATTTCCAGTGCGGCTATTGCCGCGCGCTCACCAACACGCTGCGCTCGATGAACGTGCATGTGATCGAGCGGCCCATCTCGACGCTCGGCAGCCGCGATCTCGCCAACCGGGTCTATTGCGCGAAGAACCGCGAACAGGCGCTCCACGCGGCCTATGCCGGCGAGCCGGTCAAGGGGTCGGCCACCTGCGACACGTCCGGGCTGGACGCCAACGAGGCCTTCGCGCGCAAGCATGGGCTCGCCGGCACGCCGGTCATCGTGCGGAGCGACGGCGCCGCGATCGAGGGCTATCGCCCGAAGGAGTTCCTCGCCGCCTGGCTCGCGGGGAAGGCGTCGTGAGCGCGCGGTCGCACACGCTCGCCGCGATCCTCGCCGGCACGCTGCTTTCGGGCTGCATGACGATGGGGGGCACCGTGAAGGGCGATTTCGCCTGCCGCGCGCCCGACGGCATCTGCGCGCCGAGTTCGGTCATCGACGATCGCGCGCTCGCGCTGATCCTCGGCGATGCGCCCGAGGCGCAGACGACGCCCGCCGGTCCATATACGCCGGCTCCGGCCGCGCGGCGCGGGCAACAGATCGCCGCTGCCGATCCCACGCGTACCCGCGAGAAGGTGCTGCGGATCGTGTTCCCCTCGCATATCGATGCCTCGGGACGGCTCTACGAGCAGACGGCGGTCCATGCCGTCGTCGAGAACGGCGACTGGCAGAGCGCTTCGGTCGGGGCGCCCGTCGCCTCCTCGCCGGCGCAGGTCGCGTCCTCGGCTGCTGGCGGACCGCTGTTCGCGGCGGTCGACCGGGTCAGCGTCGCGCTCACCGATATGGGCGACGGCTATGCCGGAGCCGATCCCGACGCGCCGAGCGCGGCCGCGGTCGCGGCGGCCCGAGCGCGCGCGTCCGATCCGATCGGGGACATCAAGGCGCAGGTCGCGAGCAAGCTGGCGGTTCGTCCGCCGCGTACCGCCGTGACCCGGCCGGGAGCCATTCGCTCCACGCCGCCCCGTCTCGAAGTCGGCAAGGCGGCGCTGCCCCTCGATGCTTCGGTGTCGGCCCCCGCCGGTCAGGCCGTCGCCGTGAAGGTGCCCGCGGCACCTGCCGGAACGCGGACCGCGCCGGCAAGCCAGGCGGGCACCGTCGCGAAAGCCCCGGTTCCTTCCGCTCCGGCCGCTACCCCGCCATCGGCGCCCGTTGCGGCCGGGATCGCGACGCCGGCGCATGCCACGCCGGAAGGCAAGGCGGCCGTCGCGCGCTTGCAGGCGAACCCGGCGCTCGCCGCCGGCGTCGGCGGCATGAGCGCGGCCGCGACGGCCGCTCGCCCGCCGCTCGCGCTACCGGTCCTGCGCGCGCCCTCATTCCCCGGAGCACCCCAATGAACATGCTGCGCTCGATCCTCGGCGGCATCCTCGGCGACGACGACAAGCCTGACAATGCGCGCCCCGCGACCGCCGTCCCCCGGCTCGTCCACTGGCTGCCCTATCGCAGCTACGATTCCAAGACGCACATCTTCTACAATTCCGCCTCGCGCGGTTTCGTCGTCGAGGCAGCGCCCATGATCGGGGCGAGCGAGCGCAGCCACGAGATCCTGACGCAGTTCCTTTCCGAAGGCGTGCCGACGCCGGGGACGCTCCAGATCCATGGCTGGATGAGCCCGCGCGTCGGCGACCGCCTGTCGGGCTGGTATCTGCCGCGCTTCATGGCCGCCGGCGTCTATGAGCGCATGGCCAAGCACCGCACCGACTATCTGCTGGGCGGAGTCTGGGATTCGCTCTCGGTCGCGGCCCCCTTCCACCTGCGCAACCACCGCGTCGCGATCAGCTATGCGACCCCGGAATCGAGCCGGGTCAGCAACGAGGAGATCGTCTCGGTGTTGCAGGGGCTCATCTCGAGCCTCGAGGCGATCGGGGTCGAGGCGCGTCCGATGGACCCGCAAGCGCTCATCGCCTGGATCGACGATATCACCTCGCCGACCACCGCGCCGGGGTCGGACGCGATCAGCTACAATCCGTTCGATCCCATCGCGGACCAGGCGGTGCGTCACGACCTCGAGGTCCGGATCGAGCCCGACCGGCTGCTGCTGCGCACCGAGCGCTTCCGTCCGACCGGCAAGGTCATCGACGATGCGCCCGAGATCGGCGAAATCTACCCGGACGTCTTCGATGTCCGCTCCTTCTCGGTGCGCAACCTGCCGACGCGCTGGGCACCGTGGGACATGGCCAAGCTCATCGGCGATCTCTTCGCCGACAAGCTGCGCATGCCCTGCCCGGTCGCGACGAACCTGTGCCTCGACTTCCCCGACGCCGAGGCCGCCAGCGGCCGCGCGAGCCGCAAGTTCATGCGCACCACCAGCCTTGCCGACAGCAAGTCGGCGCGGCTGCTGCCGCAGCTGAAGGATCAGTCGGCCGAGTGGAAGTTCGTGAAGGACGAGCTGCGCCAGGGCCGGAAGCTGGTGCAGGCGTTCTTCTCGGTCACCTCGTTCAGTCCCAAGGGCAAGGGCGATACCAACGAGCGTATCCTGAAATCGGTATACCGCGCGGCGGGCTGGGACCTGCTCGATGACCGCTATCTCCAGATCCAGGGGCTGCTCGCCTCGATGCCAATGACGATGGCCAACGGGCTGTCGTACGACCTCAGGAACATGAAGCGGTTGCGCACGGTGCTGACCACCACCGCCGCCAGCCTCATGCCGATGCAGGGCGAGTATCTCGGCGCCAACGTGCCGCACCTGATGCTGATCGGGAGGCGCGGCCAGCCCTTCTTCTGGTCGCCGTTCGAGAACACGGCGGGCAACCACAATGTCGCGGTGTTCGGCAAGTCCGGCTCGGGCAAGTCGGTCGCGCTGCAGGAATTGTGCGCCTCGATGGTGGGTGCCGGCGCCAAGGTCGTGGTGATCGACGACGGCCGCTCGTTCGAGCATTCCGCCAAGCTGCAGAACGGCTCGTTCGTCGAGTTCACCATGGCGTCGGGTTTCTGCCTCAACCCCTTCTCGATGATCGATCCGGTCCAGGCGGAGCATGACGAGGATTACCTCCTCGACTGTTTCGCGATGCTCAAGTCGATCATCAGTCAGATGGCGCGCCACATCGACAAGCTGAACGATACCGAGCGGGGTCTGATCGACGGGGCGGTCAACAAGGTCTGGGGCGAGAAGGGACGCGCCGGCTCGATCGACGACGTGATCGACGCGCTGAACGGGACCGGCAACGATCTCGGTCGCGACCTCGGCATCGCGATGCGGCCCTTCTCGCGGGCGGGCACCTATGGCCGCTTCTTCGAGGGCGAGGTGTCGTTCAAGCTGGAGGCCAACCTTACCGTCTTCGAGCTGTCGGATCTCTCCTCGCGCGAGGAATTGCGCAGCGTCGTGCTGACGGCGATCATGTTCATGGCGTCGCAGATGATGCGCCGCGTCGATCGCGCCACGCCCAAGGCGCTGCTCCTCGACGAGGCGTGGCAGATGCTGAAAGGCGGCTCGATGGCCGACTTCATCGAGGCCTATGCGCGCACCTGCCGCAAGTACGGCGCGAGCCTCGTCACCGCGACGCAGAGCCTCAACGACTATTACAAGTCGGACGGCTCGAAGGCGGCGCTGGAGAACAGCGACTGGTTCGTCATCCTCCAGCAGAAGGCCGAGACGATCGCGGACTTCAAGAAGCACGACCGCTTCGAGATGGACGATCATACCGATGCGCTGCTGCGTTCGCTCAAACGCCAGGGCGTCGAATATTCCGACGTGCTCATCAAGGGACCCGACATGCTGGCCTCCGGCCGGCTCGTCCTCGATCCCTATTCGGCGACGGTCTATTCCTCCTCGCCGCGCACCTTCGCCGCGATCCACGAGCTGCTCGACCAGGGCCTCACCATGGAGGCCGCGATCGAGCGGATCGCCTTCCCCGACAACCCCGAGAAGTGGAACGATGGCGCGGACGATCTCGCCATCGCCGCGGAGTGACCAGCATGGCGACCATCGTCTCCCCCGCCCCCGAGCGTAACGCGACTAGCGCGCGTCCACGGCCCGACTACGGCTTCGCGCTCTATTTCATGCTGCGCGCCACGGGCTTTCTCGCCTCGACGATGCTGATGGCGTTCGGCGTCTACGTCCTGTTCTTCCTCGCGATCGGCGGCTTCTCGCTCGACGGCATGATGGCGCACCTCGCCAACATGGCGGGGCGCTATGTCGAGGCCGAGCCTTCGCGGATCACCGGCTTCAAGGCGATCGCGGGCACGACCTTCCTCCTCGCGACGCTCGCCATCGCCTTCTTCCGCCGGCACGCGCTCGTCGCGCTGCTCGCCGACATGAAGGAGAACGCGAAGTGAGCGCGCCCGGGACCGGCCCGGACGCCCGCGCCTCCGCCGAGCCGGCACCCGTCCCGGCCCCGGCATCCGCCGACACCGGCGCTACCGCTGCCGCGACCGCGCCCGCACGGCGCCCGGCAGGCTTCGCCGGGCTAACCCCCGCGCAGCTCGGCCTGGGCCTGCTCGCCATCCTGCTGGCGATCTGGGGCATGTGGGTCACGCGGACGCTCATGACCCCGACCGACCAGCATATCGTGAAGGCCGACCTCTCGCGGATCGTCGGCGATTACGTGCAGGCGCAGGCGCGCAGCGACACGCCGCCCGAGCGCGTCCAGGCCGAGATGCGGCGCTTCATGGCCTCGCTCGACGGCGAGCTCCAGCGTCGCGGCAAGGCGGGCGAGGTGGTGCTGGTCGGCGAGGCAGTCCTCTCGAAGAACGTGGCCGACATCACCGCCGATGTGGCGAAAGCGGTCTATGCGAACGGCGTACCGCGCCCGCGTGCCGGCAGCGGCGCGCTGCGGGGACAGGTCGGGCAGGCCGGACAGGGCGTGCCGATGGCCGCGCCGGTCGATCTGGCGTCGGCGTCGCAGCCGGGGATCGGTCCGGTGCCGGGGGCCGCGATCTTCGGTGACGGCCCCGCGCCCGCCGGCGCTCCGGCGATGTCCGGTCCCGCACCCGCCTCCGACCCGGCGCTCACCGGCGCGGCGGTCTCGGTCTTCGGGCAGCAGTGATGGCGCAAGCGCTCGCCCCGGCTTCCGATCCCGCGCCCGCCTGGCGGCCGCGCCGCAACCTGTGGGCGGCGATGGGGCTGTTCTTCGCGGGGAGCATCGCGCTGACCGCGATCGCGGACTGGCGCGACACCCACGCGCTGCTCATCAACCAGACCACGTCGCTCCCCAACTGGGCGTTCGTGATCCACAAGACGCATGTCCCCCAGCGCGGCGACTATGTGTTCTTCGTGCCGCCCGCGCACCCGATCGTGATCCGCCATTTCGGGTCGAACAAGCAGATGTTCGGCAAGATCGTCTACGGCATGCCCGGCGATACCGTCGAGCATCGCGGCAATGCCGTACTGGTCGCGGGGCACGTGGTATCGCACACCAAGCCCGCCACCCGCTTCGGCGAGCCGCTGGTGCGTGGGAGCAACGGCGTGGTCCCGCAGGGCTGCTATTATGTCGGCACGCCCCACAAGGACGGCTTCGACAGCCGCTATGCCGCGATCGGCTATGCGTGTTCGGACAAGATCGTCGGGGTCGGGGAGCCGATCCTGTGAAGGCGATCCTCGAGACCGCCGCCTTCGCCGCGATCCTGACGCTGGGCATGTCGACCCCGATCCGCGCGCGCGACCACGGCACCGTCGGCCAGACCTTTCCCATCGCGGAAGCCGACCTGCTGACCACGATCGAGACCCGGCTGCGCACGCTCGAGGCGAACGGCGGGATCGAGCGGATGAACAAGGTTTTCGCCGAGCGATCCGAGGCGCGCATCCGTCGCCCCAAACCCGTCGCCGGCGTGACGCCCGCCGGCGATGCGCGCGAGTGGCTCTACGATCCGACGATCACGATCGACAAGGATATCCGCGACCCCAAGGGCAATCTCGTCGCGAAGGCGGGCCACACCGTCAATCCGCTCGATTTCGTGACCATGCGCCAGGCGCTGGTGTTCGTGGACGGCGACAGCCCCGAACAGATGGACTGGGCGACGAAGCGCTACACCGACGCCAACGCCAAGATCATCATGGTCAACGGCTCGCCGATCGATGCCATGACCAAACGGCAGCGGCGCTTCTACTTCGACCAGGAAGGCCGGCTCACGGGCAAGCTGGGCGTGCGCCATACGCCGGCGGTCGCCGAGCAGGACGGACGTGTCGTGAAGATCAGCGAGATCGTGCTGCGGGGGAAAGGCTGATGCCGCTCTGGCTCGATCTTCTGCGCACCCCGATGGCGGCGCCCGAGACCGGCGAGCTGCGCGCCATGCGCCGCACCTTTCAGGTCCTGTGCGTCCTGTGCGCGGTCGGCGTGCTGGCGATCTCGCCGTTGACCTCGCTTCTCGGCCGTGCCGCCGGCGTCGGCGTGGCGGCGCTGCTCATCATGACCGCGCTCCACACCGCGCTCTACGTGACCCGCAAGAACCGCGCGGACGCCGCCTTCCTCGACGCGGCGGTATCGGGGGGCGACGAGGCATGAAGGCGTTGCGCCTCGCCGCGGTGGCGTTCCTTGCCGCCATCGCCGCGATGCTGGCGCTGCCCGCGGCCGCGCAGGCCCCGTCCAAATGCACCGGCAAGTTCGTGAACCCGATCACCGACGTGTGCTGGTCGTGCCTGTTCCCGATGTCGGTCGGCGGATTGAACATCTGGCCGAGCGGTCGTCCCGACACCCCCAATCCCGGCCTGCCGGTCTGCGCCTGCGGCGCGCCGGTACCGCGCATCGGGATCGCGGCGGGGTTCTGGGAGCCGGTCCGCCTCGCCGATGTCTCGACCAAGCCGTGGTGCTTCGTGAACCTCGGCGGCGCGAAGATCTCGCCCGGCTTCGATATCGGCAACGGCCAGATCTCGGCGGCGGGCCAGGTCGGCGGCCAGCAGCAGAGCACGTCCAAGTGGCATGTCCACTGGTACATCTATCCGCTGCTTTACTGGATGGAAATCCTCGCCGATTTCGTCTGCTTCGAGCAGGCCTCGTTCGATATCGCCTATATCACCGAGGTAGATCCCCTGTGGCAGGACGATACGCTGACCGCGCTCATCAACCCCGAGGCGGTGGTCTTCTCCAATCCGGTCGCGCAGGCCGCGTGCGCGGGCGACTGCATCGCCGCGACCGCGCGCCTGCCGCTCGATGCGACCTTCTGGTGCGCCGGCTGCCAGGGACCGATGTACCCGATGAACGGCAACGTCGCCTCGCATGTCGGCCACGTCCAGGCATCGCGTCTCGCGCTCTCGCGCTTCGCCTTCAAGATGCACCGCGAGGGGCTGGCCTGGGGCACGATGGGCGCGCCTGGCCTCTGCAACAAATATCCGATGCCGATGCTCAGGAAGCAGCAATATCGCATCCAGATGACCAACCCGATCGCGACGGTCAGCGGCAAGGCCGCCTGCTCGCCGATCGGGGCGTCCGACATGCCGCCGCAGGCCGGCCGGTCCTTCCCCGTCAAGGGCGAGGACATGGGCTACCTCGTGTGGCGCAAGCGCAATTGCTGCGTGCTCTGAGGAGAGACCCCATGCGCCGCTTCCTCATCCTCGCTTCCGCCCTTGCCGGGGTTGCCGGCTTCCAGGCGTTCGCCCAGACCGTCGAGGGGCTCGACCTCGATGCGGTGCGCGCCCGCGCGCAGGCGATGGGTCCCGATGCCGAAGCCTTCGTCGCCCATGTCCAGAACCGTGGGGACGCCTTTCGCGAGGAAGCCATCGCGGTGCGCGACAAGGCGAACGACAATGCCGTCCAGCTGGCCAAGGCCGATCTGCCCAGGGGCTATGACGGCGCGGTCGATTTCGACGAGATCATCAAGGGCGCGGGCGCCAATGCGGCGGGCGCGCGCGGCGACGCGCCGCAGCTCATCGTCTTCGCCAGCCTTTCGATGCCGCCCCAGGCGCTGCGCCGGCTGATCGCGGATACCGCCAAGGCGGGCGGCGTCGTCGTCTTTCGCGGCTTCCCGAACAATTCGATGCGCGCCTTCAGCGAACAGATGGGCAAGGTCGTGACCGAGCGCGACCAGCTCGCCAATGTCGGCGTCGATCCGCGCCTGTTCAGAGCGTTCGACGTCCAGGCCGTGCCCGCCTATGTCGCGGTCTCGTCGGACTTCGACCTGTGTTCGGGCTTCTCGTGCAAGAGCGAGGTGCCCGCCTATGACCGCATGACCGGCAACGTCACGCTGCGCTATGTCCTCGAAACCTTCGTGGACGCGCGCGGACCCGGTGCCGGCGTCGCCGGCGTGGCGCTGCGCAACATGAGCAAGGCCGGCGCGTGAAGCGTCTCGTCCTCCCTTTCCTCTGTGCGCTGCTCGCTGCTGGCGGCGGCTTCGCACAGACGACGAAGGAGGAGGCACGGCGCGAGGGCAACGATCTGGGCAAGGCGATGCGTGCCAACGGCGCCAATCTGCCGGGCCAGGGACAGCTTGGCGAACTGCCGGGATACCAGGGCACGACGCTGCCGGAATCGACCTATTTCAGCGATCCGGATCGCCTGACCGCCGAGGCGCGGCCGATCGCGACCGCCGACCAGAACTTCCGCACCGTGACCGACGCCGACAACAGCCGCCCGCGCTTCTCGAGCGCCGAGATCGAGGAGGTGACGCGGCGCGGCATGACGATCGCGGACAACCCCGATGCCTATCTCGAGGGACAGCAGCTGGGTGGCGAGAACGGCACCTGTACGCCGCTGCCGCCCGGTGCCGGTGCCAAAGGCTATTACGAGGCGGTCTGCAACAAGGGGTCGCAGATATCCGAAGGTCCGGAGACTTGCACCGCGCGGCTCGTGCCGACCGTCGTCAACACCGAGCGCTATTTCTACTACGGGGTGCGCGACCAGAACGAGGGTAACGGCTTTGCCCGCAACAGCGTGATGGCCGCCAAGGTCGCGGCGGGCATCTGTCGCACCGAACCTGCCACGCCGCATATCTGTGACGCACAGGTCGAGATGGGCGCGGGCGGCGATCGGCCGGCTGACTATCTGCGCTGGTGCAAGGGGCTGAGCTCGATGCGCACCAACGCACAGCTCTATTCCTGTTCGTCCGAAATCCCGCAGGCCGAGATCCCCGCGCACGTCAACAATCGCACCGGCACCACGTACCTGCGCAAGGAAGGGTCGACCAGCGTCACCGTCACCCGCAACGAGGGAAGCTGCCCGGCGCTGTCGGACAACGAGGGCTGCACGGCGACCGGCGAAGAGGTCTGCACCGAGGGGCCGGAGACGCGGATGATCGAGGGCGTCGCCGTCACGCAAAGCTGCTGGGCATGGTCGCGCACTTTTTCGTGCCGGCGGATCACGCAAGGCAACGACTGCACCGATCTCGATGCCAATCGCCAGTGCACCTTCCTGCGCGACGAATGCCTCGACGATCCGCAACAAGGCGCCTGCAAGGTCTCGCAGCGGATCTACAGCTGTCCGCTTCCGGCCGAACAGGCGCCGGGCGACAAGCAATATATCTGCGGCGGCGATGTCTATTGCATCAACGGCGACTGCGAGCCGATCGAGCGCGAGGCATCGACCGAGTTCAAGGACGCGCTGGTCGCCCTCCATTCGCTGGGCGAGGCGGGCAAGCAGTTCGACCCCGACAATCTGACCGTCTTCTCGGGCGAGCGGGGTGCCTGCAGCAAGAAGATCTTCGGCGCGTCCAACTGCTGTTCGGGCAAGGGCGTACCGCTGCTCACCCCCTGGCTGTGCAGCGCGGCCGATCGCGCGCTGGACGAAAAGGACGACAAGGGGCTGTGCCACAAGGTCGGCACCTATTGTTCGGACAAGGTGCTCGGCATCTGCGTCACTTCGCGCGACGCCTATTGCTGCTTTGGCAGCAAGCTCTCGCGCATCCTCCAGGAACAGGGCCGCACCCAGCTGAACAAGCCGTGGGGCAAGCCCAAGGACGCGAAGTGCGAGGGTTTCACCATCGAGGAGTTCCAGCGCCTCGACCTCTCGAAGATGGATTTCGCCGAGGTCTACGCCGAGTTCACCGACGCCGCCAAACTCCCCGACGAGGTGGAGACAATGGCCAAGATCCAGCAAAAAATTGAGGATTATTATGGTCGTTCGCCTCGCAACTAAATGGGGAAGCAGCGGGGGCGAAGGCCCGTGCGAGATCCGCATGTCGGTCTTCGAGCTCGCGATGTTCATGCGGATCTTCCGCGATGAAAACCCGGTCGATCCCGGCGACGTGGCGGCGACGGTCGGCCACTGGTTCGAATGCGACGTGACCGTGGCGCACGTCCGCGCGGTCGCCGACCGCATGATCCGCAAGGGCTGGCTCACCCACCGCGAGGGGGGCCTTCGCGCCGCGCCGGACGGCCGCGACCAGGCGCGCGTCAGCCTGCACGGCATCATCAACTTCATGCGGATGGGCACCAAGCTGCTCGACGTGGCCTTGATGATGAACATCCTCAACGTCGCCAAGCACGAGGTCGACCCGCCGTACGAGGAGGACCTCGATCCGATCGACGAGGACCTCGACCATCCGGACGCGCCCGACCGCTGGCTCACGAAGGATGGCTGGACCGATATCGATCCGGCGACCGGCAAGCCCGACCCGTGGCGCAACGGCAGCGGACCCAAGGGCACCCGCTCTGGAGATGGCGAAGCCGGAAACGCCGCGAGCGCCGGGGCCGGCGAGGAACCGGCCGGGAGTGCCGGTAGCGGTGACGACGCCGGCGCGGGCGACGCCCCGGCCGATAGCGCCGCGAACGATGCCGACACGGCCGGTGACGACACGGGAAAGCTGGCCACGAACGAGCCCGGGGCGCCGGGAAAGACCCGGGGGGAGAATGACGATGACGAACGATAGGAATCTGGTCCGCCGGTTGCGGATCGTCTGTCTCGCGGCGTTGGGTGTCGTTTTGCTGCCGGCGACCGCGCCGGCGCAGTCGCTCGCCGAGGCGGCCGCGTACGAGGACGATGCGCGCGCACAGATGGTCGCAGCGCCCGCGTCGGCCGACGAGGCGCAGGCCGCTGAAGACGCCTTCTACTGCCGCGAGCGCCGGCTCGGGCAATGGTTCTACTGCGAGAAGCCTCGCGCGAAGCCGAAGACGGCGACCCCCGCGCCCACCCCGCAGGCCTCCGCCAGCGAGCGGCTCGCCGCGATCGGCAAGGAACTCGATGAACTGAAGGCCCGCGCCATCCTCGAGCCGAGCGAGGCGAACGTCATCGCCTATGTCCGCTACCAGCGCGAGCAGCTCGACCGTGCCTCGACCTTCTCGGACACCTGGCAGCGCGCGCTGTGGCAGAACCCGGATATCGACTACACGCTCCAGCGCCCGGTCTCGACCGTCGGCAAGCGTGCCTGGACCGATACCCGCAAGGCCGACCGCGACACGGTGATGAACCGCTTGGGCGAGCGGTACGGCATGTTCTACTTCTTCGCGCAGTCCTGCGCCGCCTGCGAGGTCTTCGGCCCGATCCTGCGCTCAGTCGCCGCCAGCCACCGCATGGCGGTGATGGCGGTCTCGATGGACGGGGGACCAAGCAAGGACTTCCCCAACTACGTGGTCGACAGCGGCCAGCGCGCGCGCATGGGCGTGCCCGGCAACGCCGTCCCCGCGCTCGTCCTCTTCGACACCGTCACCCGCCGCACCGTCCCCATCGGGTTCGGCATCCTCTCGGCCGACGAAATCTCGGACCGCATCTTCACCCTTACCAACACCAAGGTCGGGAGCGACTACTGATGCACACTCCCCTGCCCCCCGCCCGCTCACCTTTCCGCGTCTTTCGCCGGCGGTTTGCCGCCGGGCTCGCGAGCGCCGCCGCGCTCTCGATGATCCCGGCCGACATCGCCTCCGCTCAGGTCGCCGCCAAGATGAACGACTTTTTCAACGATGCCGGCGGTGCCGCCAACGTGACCGGGCCATCGGCCTATCAGGGGCAAAGTGCCGGTTATTATTCAGGTGGCAACGTTTGGACCCGCTTCCCCCAGCGCAGCGTCCAGCCCTTCAACCTGCAATTGCCGAGTGCTCGCGCCGGGTGCGGCGGGATCGACCTGTTCGCCGGCTCCTTCTCGTTCATCAACTCGGGCGAACTCGTCGCGATGATGAAGGGCGTCGCCAACAATGCGCTGGGCTTCGCCTTCAAGCTCGCCATCAGCAGCATCTCGCCGCAGATCTCGAAGGAGATCGACTTCCTGCAGGGCGCGGCGCAGCAGCTCAACCAGATGAACATCTCGTCGTGCGAGGCCGCGCAGGGGTTGGTCGGGGCGGTGTGGCCCAAGATGCAGGGCGCGCGATCGACCATCTGCGCGGCGGTCGGCAACAGCCAGGGCAAGTTTTCCGACTGGGCCAAGGCGCGGCAGGGCTGCGGTGCCGGCGGTGAGCAGGATGCGACGCTCGAGGGCAATACCGACCCGAAGATGGCCGACCATATTCCGGCCAAGCCGCGCAACTATACCTGGGAGGCGTTGAAGCGCTCCAACAAGTTCGGCGGCTTCGACAAGCAGTTCTCCGAATATCTGATGACGCTGGTCGGCACCGTCGTCATCAGCGGCAAGGACGCGGACCGGAGCATCAAGTATTTCGGCCCCGGCGAGGATGCGGTGGTGACCGCACTGCTCGACGGCACCCAGAACGGCAACCCGGTCAAGATCCTGTCGTGCCGGGACGATGATTGCCTCGACATCAGCGAGCAATCGCTGCCGATCCCGACCGCGAGCGCGCTGCGCCCGCGCGTCAAGGCGATGATCGTATCGATGAACGGCAAGATCCGCACCGACAGCGCGCTCGACAATGCCGAGAAGCAGCTGCTCAACATGACCAACATCCCGCTCTACAAGATGCTGACCGTCCAGGCGCTCGCGCATTCGAGCTTCACCGACGGCGAGGTCGATGCGCTGGCCGAGGTCGTCGCGATCAACCTCCTCGCCTCGATGATCGACAACATGATCGACCGGGTGGTGACGCAGGTCGATTTCCAGCCCGCCGATCAGGCGACCGCCGAGACGTGGCGCGGGCAACTGGCCGATGCGCGCAACAAATACGCGCAGCGTGACGTGAAGGTGAAGGACACCGTCACGATGGCGACCAACCTCATCAACCGTTCGGTGATGCTGGAATCGACACTCCAGAACGCGATGTCGCCGGGCATGCAGGCCGCGCTCAATTTCTCGCGGGGCCTGAGCGCGCAGGGGCTCAACTAAGGGGGCTTTGACGATGGTCGAGGTGTTCACGATCGGGGGCGGCGAGTATATCGTCAACGTCTTCAACGCGGTCGCCGCGTGGACCGGAGGCGGCGGTTATCGCGCGCTGCTGCGCGTCGTCATGGTGCTCGGCTTCATCTACGCGCTGATGGCGGTCGCCTTCACGATGAACGTGCGCGCCTGGCTCAACTGGTTCCTGGGCTCCGCGCTTATCTATTCGTGCCTCATGGTGCCGACCGTCACCGTCAAGGTCACTGACCGGATCAATCCCAGCCTCGCCCCCGCCGTCGTCGCCAACGTGCCGCTGGGTCTGGGCGTAATGGCCAGCTTCACCAGCCAGGTCGGCGACTGGCTGACGCGGACCGCCGAGACCGTGTTCGTGATGCCCAACGAACTCAACTATTCGACCAACGGCATGATCTACGGCTCGCGCCTGTTCGACATGACGCGCAACTTCCAGATCCGCGATGCCGAGTTTTCGACCAACCTCCAGATACACTTCAAGAATTGCGTGTTCGGCGACATCCTGCTGAATCGCAAGTCGCTGACCGTGTTGTCGCAAGCCAAAGACCTGTGGGCCGAGCTAGGACCGGGTTCGCCGGCGCGCGGACAGCCGTGGATCGCGCGCGACGGGTCGGGCATGAGCAGCCAGATCGTCACCTGCGAGCAGGCCTATAACCTGCTCAGTGCGCAATGGGTGCCGATGATCGAGGCGGCCACCAGCCTGTGGGGCAAGGAAGCCTATACCCGCCTGTCGACCGCGCAGGCGGCGGCCAAGCTGAAACAGGACATACCGGTCGTGGCTTCCGCCTTCACCGGCTCGTCGGGCGACTATACCTCGACCATGCGCCAGATGACCGCGATCAACGCCTTCATGCAGGCGCGCGACGGCATGGCCGGGGGGCCGGGGTCAGCCTCGATCGACACCTTCGCTACTACCCGCGCCGACATCCAGGCGCGCAACACCTACAATTCGATCTCGCAGCAGGCGATGACCTGGGTCCCGATCCTCAACATCGTGCTGACCGTCGTCTTCTACGCGATGTTCCCGGTGATCTTCCCACTGTTCCTGATGCCGCAGACCGGGGTCCAGGCATTGAAGGGCTATCTCACCGGCTTCTTCTATCTCGCCTCCTGGGGGCCGCTCTACGTCATCCTCCACATGATCTGCATGAGCCGGGGCATGTCGGCTGCCAACGGGGTCGCCGAGGGCGGCGTGTCGCTTGGCAGCTTCGCGGGCATCGGCGCGGTCAACGCCGAGACCGCCACGATCGCGGGGTTCATGCTCATGAGCGTGCCGTTCATGGCGGCAGCCCTCTCACGCGGGGCCATGAGCATTTCGGGTCAGTCGATGTCGATGCTCAACCCGGCGCAGAACGCGGCCGAGGCAGCCGCCGTCGAGCAGACCACCGGCAATTACAGCTACGGCAACGTCAGCTTCGCCAACTCGTCGTCGAACAACCTGCAAAGCAACCAGTGGCACGACGCGGCGAACTATTCGACCGGGGCGGCCGGGTTCACCGAGCGTGCGAGCAACGGCGCGACCCGATCGGCCTATGGCAACGGCGAGTCCGTCTACAATGTCTCGGGCGCGATGTCGCAGCTCGGGACCGGCTTCACCGAGAACCGCGGCATCGCGGCCGATCTGCGCCAGACCGCCTCCGAGATGCGTCGCCAGGCGGTCAGCGAAGAGGAAGCCGCCGCGCGGATCCTGACCTCGACCAACACCGATCGCGCGTCGCAGGGCACCTCGACCACGATCGGGAGCGGGTTCGAGACATCCTCGTCTAACACCGACAGCAGCGGCGTCGAGAACTTCTACGGCAACAGCGGCAGCACCTTCAACGGGATCGAGGACCGGTCCAGTGTCGGGAATGCCGCCCGGGTGACAGGATCGCATCGGCGCGCATCTGAAGACAACGACGTTACTCGCGGAGGCTATTCCGCTGCGCTAGGCCTCCCTGGTGGTGGTGGTGGCGGAAAGAATGCTGGGGCGAACGGAACTGGCCAGTCCGGCGGCGCTTCAGCGTCGTCGCCCAACCGTAGCCCGTCGATAAACGGCGGAATTGAAGGGGGTCGCGTCCTAAGCGCCCAAAATTCTGATAGTCTTCATCGTTCGACAGAAAGAACCCAATCTACGGATGACGCCAACACAGCGTCCGGCGGGATACGAAATGAAAAGTCCGCTGGTGATCGCATCACCGATGGAACTGGACATCAGGAGCGTTCCGCGCTCACTAGCCGCAACGAACGGTCAAGCACGGCGTCGCGCAGCCGCGAGCAGGCGCTTTCCGAGGCTGCGACCCATGAACTGCGCGCGCGCAAGCTGAACGAGCGGGCCGACCAGCTGTCGAACGAGGCCAGCTACATGGAGAGCCACAACTTCCAGGTCAGCCAGAACCTCAGCCAGGATTTCTCGCAGTGGTACGAGCGTCGTATCGCAGGCCGTCAGGGTCTCGATGCCCCTTCGCCGCTTGCCGTCGTAATGACGCCGCAGCAGCGGCAGGTTCGCGATCAGTTGATGTCAGAGTATCTCGCCTCGTCGAAGCAGGAGATCATGGACTCGGTTGCCCCCCGCTTCCACGAGCCTGATCTCGTCGACGTCCCCGCCTCGCCCATCACATCGGAGGCGGATGTCCGCGGGCATCATCGTCCCGGTGGGCTACTGCCCGTCAACATCCCCGGATCGTTGCCTGACACGACCGGGGCGGCAGGCAGGATCGCAGCGGGCCAAGCCGGGATCGCTGATGCAGGACGCGCGGCTTCCGTCATGCGTCAGGGGCATCTGGATGCCGGGTCGGGTGTACGGGGTGAGGTCGATAAAGATATGAACCGGCAATTCTTCACCGATCCGAAGGCCCGCGAGATGCCTGAGCTATTCCCTGGGTCACGCTATCTGAAGGAAAAGATCTTTGGCCCTAGTGAGCCCAAATCCAAATGAGAAGAGCCGCAAGGACCGCATAAGACAAATATCGTCCTATCCTTGAACCCTTGGTTTCATTCCCGTCCTGATCGTAGAAGCGTCGATCCTCATCGAAGGCTGGATTATGCTTCTCGACATAGATGGGGCCGGCAGGGTTATCCTTAGTGATAAGGTACATGTCGATGTCGTACATAGCCCAGCCTCCTCGCGCGAAGGGTAGACCATGACAACGAGGTTCACAACCGAACGCTCCCGCACCACCGAACAGGTGGAGTTCGATCCGCGATCGGGCGTGGTGCTTGCGTTCTCGTGGCTGCTGGTGCTGGCACTGGGGCTGCTGCCGCTCGCCGAGGCGAGCATGGCGCGCAGTCCCTCGATCGCGACGCCGGCGCTGATCGCCTTCTTCGTGGCGGTGGCGAGCGGTATCGTGCTGCGGCGCCGCTATACCTGGGTCGGGCTCGCGATGCACATCTACGGCCAGATCGCGATCTGGCTGTCGTTGTTCGTGATGTCGCTGGCCGCCGTGCTGTTCGTGGCGGGCGCATGACCGATCGGCGCAACAGGCCGGGCAGCGGTGCGGTCGTGCTCAGGTTCCTCGACGCGCACCAACTGGAGCATACGCCCCGGCATTATGCTTTCGCGCACCGCTACCTCCTTGGACGCGATGCTTCCTTCAGGGCGCAGGTCGACGAACTGATCGATGGCGGCGTCCGGCTGACCGAACGCCAGGTGGCCAGCTTCACGCCCGTCCCTTCACCAGAGATCGCCGCCAACGATCGACTGCTTCCCGATATCGAACGCATCTCGTTGGGTATCCTCGCAATCATCACCCAGGCGAACGACGAGGCGTCGGCGCTGACCCGCGAACTCACGCTCGCCGCGGCCGAACTGGTCGAGGGCGATGCGCAGACCGTGCGCGCGGTCGTCATGCGGATGCTGGCGCAAAGCCGCTCGGCCGAGCAGTCATTCGCCGCGGTCAGCAGCCAGACTCGCGCTCTCCATGACGATCTGCGTGCGATCCTCGACGTCGTCGAACAGGATCCCGCGACCGGGGCGCTGTCGCATGACGCGGTCCTCGACCGGCTCGCGAGCGCCCTGGCAACGGAGCCGCAGGACCTGTCGGTCGCGATGTTCAATCTCGATCACGGCAGGGATGTGCGTACGACGCATGGCGAAGCGGTCGCGGTGCGCGTGCTGCGCGTCCTTGTCGGGACCCTTGCCGAACAATGCCGCCCGTCCGCGATCGGACGGGCCGGCGACGATCGGCTGCTCGCCATCTTCCCGAACATGCCGGCGCCCGACCTCGGCGCCCTCCTCGATGCCGCCCGTCAGGCATTCGCCGCCCGGCGGATGAAGGTACGCGAAAGCGATGTCGAACTCGGCAGGATGACCTTCTCGGCCGGCGTCGCACCTGCCCGCTCGCGGACGCTCGATGAACTCCTCGGGGCACTCGCCATCCTCGCGGCTCGTGCCGGCGCCGATGGCGATGTCATCGTCAGTGAACCGCCCGTGGTGGAAATCCGATGATCGCCGGCGCAGGATGGCGCGAGCCACGTCACACAGGGAGGCGATCGTCTGTAATCGGTATCGACTGAGCGCCAGCCAAGCGGAGGTGATGCGGGCGTGCGGCTATGAGCCGCCCTACCCCGAGGACGCGAACTTCCCCGTGCCGCGCGAGATTTTTCCGACCGGCAAGAAGACCGCGCGGCATGGCCTGGTCGTGCGCCGATCGGGCGAAGGCAACCGCCCGCTCGAGCCCGTGGCGATGGAATGGGGCTTCCCGACGAAGGTCGCGAGCAAGCGCGATCCGGCGGTGAAGCTCGACAAGTACGTCACCAATGCGCGCAACCTTTCGTCCTCGATGTGGAAGCCCTCGATCGCGAACCCCGAGCGGCGCTGCCTCGTACCTTTCACGCACTTCGCCGAGCCGCATCCCGAAGGCGGCAAGGGCGACGACGGCAAGCCGCGCCAGGTCTGGTTCTCGTTGCCTGACCGGCCGATCGGCTTCTTCGCGGGGCTCTGGCGACCGACCGAGCGTGGCGACGCCTATGCCTTTTGCACCACCAGCCCGAACGAGACGGTCGCGCCGTGGCATTCCAAGGCGATGCCGGCGATCCTGCATCCGGACGACTTCACGACCTGGCTCGACGGCGATCATGCGGCGGCATTGGCGCTGGTGCGCCCGTATGACGGCGAAATGCGCGAACAGGTCGCAACACCCGATGGCGGTGACGCCTGATCGTGGATAGGGTTCGCCTGGGAAATCACAGCAAGGGAACATATACGTGGCAGTTACGACGTCCGATCTCGCCGACCAGCTCGTCAACACCCATGGTCTCGCCAAGAGCGATGCCAAGAAGCTGGTCGATGCCGTCTTTGCCAATCTGACCGCGGCGGTCGCCGGGGGTGAGGAAGTGAGCATCAACGGCTTCGGCAAGTTCAAGGTGAAGGACGTGCCCGAGCGGCAGGGTCGCAATCCGTCGAATGGCGAGGCGATCACGATCGCGGCACAGCGCAAGCTGACGTTCGCGCCGGCCAAGCAGGTCCGCGACCGCATGAACGGCAACTGAGAACCACCACCGGCGGGCGAAACCGCCCGCCGAATGAACCGGGAGGCGATATGTCGGAAAATGTCATGGACTTGCGCGCACGCGCTGCCGCTGCCCTGGCGGAAGCCGCCGAAGCCGAGTTGCCGAACCAGCGCGAGCGTGCGCTGCGTTCGGCCGAGAGCTGGACGAAGATGGCCGACATGCGGGAGCGCTTCGGTGCCAGACGGTGACGATGATGCTGGAGGCGTCGTGCTCGATCCCGCCAACCTCCGCGCGGTCGCGCTGATGGTCGAGTGGCTCGACGACAAGGCGGTGATCGAGATCTACGAGGCGGCGGAAGGCGCAGGCCCCGTGGCCGACCTTGCCGCCGAGCAGATGCGCGTTCGCGATCTGGACTTCTGATGCCACTCCCGCCCCCGCCACCTGCCTGCATCGTGATCGGCGACAGCATCGCGGTGGGAACCGCAGGCGCGCTCGCCAGCGAGGGGTTGCGTTGCGAGGTTCACGCGCGCGTCGGTGCGTCCTCTGCTGAAATGCTGCGAACCTTCACCGATGGCGCACTCCGGGAGCGAGCGGTGATCGCGCTGGGATCGAACGACGCTGGCAATCCGAACCTGTTGCGCAATCTCGTTGCGCTGCGACAACGGGTCAGGGCCGCGCGGGTTACCTGGGTCACTCCCTACGCGCCGGCAGCGGCGCGAATCAGCGCGGCCATCGCGCGATCGTTCGGCGATGAGATTGTCCATCTCACAGCGATCGATAGCCGGGATGGCATCCACCCCGTCAGCTATCGATCGGTCGCATTATCGCTGTCGTCGTCTCCGAGATACGGTGAAGATAGAGTTGCCGTTGCGCGGCAACCTCGAACCGTATCCCCTGCCCCCGCTGCTGCTGCTCGGCCGGTTCGCCAAGCAGTCGTGATGACGTTCTGATATCTGTGCGATAAGCTCGTCAGTGATTGACCAAGCGATAGTCGCCAAGGCCAGCGTGGACGCCGAGTGCGTTGATCATGGTCGCCGGTCTTGCCGGTCGATTATCGAACCACCTCCGAGCCGGTGTCAGAAAGAGGATGGATGATGACCGAGCCGAAGATTCCGATCGAGCAGAAGTCACCGCGCGACGCGATCCGGGCTATCGCCCGATCACCGTTCCGGTTGTCGGTTTCGTCCTGTGTGCTCGCGGCGATCGCGCTCCTCCTGCCCTTCATCGGGGTGCGGATCGACATCGGGTTCGTGGACCAGCGTATCTGGCTCAACGGCTTCGACGCAGCCGGCTGGGTTGCGATCGTGACGCTCAGCCTGTTCGTGTCTGCAACGGCCGCACGACGGCTCGAACAGATCGCCTCTTATCGCAGCGTGCTCGAAATGGCTGCGGTCGCTGGCGCGGCGATCACCATCCTCGTTGCGTGGTTCTACAACCCGGCGGCTGATCTTATCGAACCCTTCATGCTGCTCGAGCGTCAGTTCACGCCTGCTGGCGAGAGCTCGCAGCAGATGGTTCGACAATATCCCCACATCGGCACTGTGGTACTCGTCGCCGCGAGCAACCTTGTCATGCTCGCGCGGCGGCGAGATCGCAACGTATCGGCGGACCGCTAGTTGTAAACGGCACGTAGGCTTTGCAAAAATCTGATTTCATCCGATTGGCGTTGCAACCGTTACGTGCCGGTTACGGCGAGCATTCTACGGTGGATTGCTGTCACACGCTTGACCTGCGCGATGCTGCACCCAGCCAGTTCGGCGGTGCGGGCGATGCTCATGCCGGCATCGCGAAGCGCGACGATGCGGCGGTGGTGGGCAAGATCGGGCTTGCGCCCGGTGTATCGCCCTGCCCGTTTGGCGATCTCGATCCCCTCGCGCTGGCGCTCGCGCCGGGTTTCGTAATCGTCGCGCGCGGTTTGCAGCGCGACGCGCAGCAGCATGTCCTGCACCGCCTCCAGCACGATGCGCGCCACCCCCGAACTGTCGGCGACCAGGTCGGACAGGTCGACGATCCCCGGGACCGCCAGTCGAGCCCCCTTCCCTCTTATAGTCTCGACCAGCAGTTCCGCTTCGGGCAGCGGCAGCCGGCTGATGCGATCGATCTTCTCCGCGATCACGACTTCGCCGGGTTGCAGGTCGTCGACCATACGCAACAGTTCCGGTCGATCGGGTCGCGCACCTGACGCCTTCTCGCGGTACACCGCCGCGACATAGAAGCCGGCGGCTCGTGCACCGGCGACGATCGCCTCCTGCCGGGCCAGATCCTGTTCGTCGGTGCTGACCCGCAGATATACTCGCGCCGCCCGGATCATGTTTTGCTGCTTGCTCATCATTCCCTGGCTCAAGTGGGTATAGCCGAAATGGCCATCTCAACGACTACTGGCTCATAAAAACTTGTTGCGAACCTACGTGGCCTAGCTATCCGACGCGGCCTCAAGTGGCTACCCATCGAACCATCACGACATGGTTCATGTATCAGATGATGTCGTTACCGGCGCAGAATCGGAACCGAAGTCACCGTGGCATGGCCACGCCGGCCGCAGCGACGGCATCGCAGCCGGACAAAGCTGGACGGGACATCGCTGTCGCGGCGAAAACGCTGGAGTATTTGTTCCGAAGGGATGTTTATCGTTCGTCCGCAATCACAAACGATGCGCATGTCGGCACGATCAGCGGCCCACTGCGAGAGGGTGTTGTAGGACCGATCTGAAGTTTTCATCTGCTCACGTTATTACGCAGCCGCACTTCCTGCGGACTTTCGAACAGGTCGCGCCAGGCACGGATGCGGTAAGCGTTCCACCATCGCTGCCAGCGATGTTCCTCGGCATCGTGCAGCATGTGGCATCGCTGGCATAGCGCCGCGAGGTTGCCGGGGGTGCTGTTCCCAGGATCGTGATCGAGGTGTGCGCAGGCGAGGACGACATAGGTGGTCCTTATCCGCGCCAGCACGAACCTCTGTCCCTTGATCCGCGGCCCGGTGTTAGACCGCCAGCAGCGCGCATCGGCGTCCCACCACCGACCATCGCCGAGATGGGCGACACGGCGCTTGTGCGGCCGCGCGCACCGTTCGCACCGGCCTCTGGCGCGACCGAAGCGAACCCGGTCGGATATCTGCGGCCAGTCGATCGGATAGAGCCAGCGGTTCTCGGGGCGGATCGGCATGGCCACTTAGGGGTCACAACACGAAAGTGAATTTTGCGTACGCTAGGAGCGAACGGACAGCGAACGGCGATACTTCGCGAGAAGCAATCCGACCGCTTTCCGGGAGGTAGGTTTGATAGCTGCTACCGTGTCGCGCTGCTGCCTTTCTCGAAAAGGATGGTGTTTTGGGACAGTTACATGCTTACCGCAGTGGCACCCACCAAGCGCGCGATCATGCTTTAAGGTCAGGACTCGTTGATTACAGCCAGAAGATGACGGTGGCAGCGAGGGCGATGGCGGAGAAGAAGACGGTCGGGCAGCGGTCGTAGCGGGTTGCGACGCGGCGCCAGTCCTTGAGGCGGCCGAACATGATCTCGATGCGGTGACGTCGCCGATAGCGGCGCTTGTCGTACCTGACCGGCTCGTTGCGGGACCGCCGCCCTGGGATGCAGGGTTGGATGCCCTTGGCCTGGAGCGCATCCCTGAACCAGTCGGCGTCGTAGCCGCGGTCACCTAGCAGCCACTGAGCCTTCGGCAGGTCGTCCAGCAACGCGGCCGCACCGGTGTAGTCGCTGACCTGCCCGGCGGTCATAAAGAAGCTCAAGGGGCGTCCGTTCGCATCGGCTACGGCATGGAGCTTGGTGTTCATGCCGCCCTTGGTGCGGCCTATCAGGCGGCCAAGGCCCCCCTTTATGGATGGCTCGCCCCTTATCTGAACCGTTGTCGCTTCACGACAGCGGGTCGTTTGCGGAAGGAGCGAAGGTCATGGACATTTCTGTGCTCGGGATCGATCTTGGCAAGAATAGCTGCAGCGTGGTTGGGCTGGATGCCATTGGCAAGGTCGTCGTCCGCCGGCGAATGCGGCGCGAGACGGTCATCACCTACGCGGCGACCTTGCCGGCCTGCGTTGTGGCGATGGAGGCCTGCTGCGGTGCGCACCACATGGGACGTGCCTTGGCGCGACAAGGCCATGCGGTACGATTGATGTCGCCGGAATACGTCCGCCCTTACGTCAAGGCGCAGAAAAACGATGATCGTGATGCCGAGGCGATCGCCGAGGCGGCGACACGGCCGACTATGCGGTTTGTCGAGCTAAAGACCGAGGAGCAACTCGACATGCAGACGCTCCATCGCATCCGTGACCAGCTTGTTGGAGACCGCACCTCCTTGATGAACCAGATCAGGAGCCTCCTCCTCGAACGCGGTTACATCGTCCCGCAGGGGCGTGCAAAGCTTGCCCTTCGGCTGGGTGAGATGCTGGATGGTGACGAACCGGTACTCGGCTCCCGCATTCACCGGCTGATGAGCGACATGCGCCTGCGCTGGAGAGCGCTCGACGAACGGATCGCAGATCTCGACGCCGAGTTCACCGATGCGGCTCGGGCGGATGAACGGACACGACGATTGCTGACCATTCCAGGCATTGGCGCGCTTAATGCCACCGCGCTGGTGGCAGCGGTCGGCGATGCCCGGACCTTCGGGCGTGGGCGCGACCTTGCCGCATGGCTGGGCTTGGTGCCGCGGCAGGCCACGACCGGAGGCAAGCCGCGATTGCTCGGTATCACCAAACGTGGGAGCCGCTACCTGCGCAAGAACCTGATCCAAGGTGCGCGTGCGTCCCTGCCGGTAATGAGCAAGAGCGATACGCGACTTGGCGCCTGGCTGCGCGGTCTCCTCTCACGTTCTCATCACAACACCGTCGTGGTGGCATTGGCCGCCAAGATGGCGCGTATCGTGTGGGCGCTGCTGCGACACCAGCGCACCTACGATCCGGTTGCGCAGGCAGCCTGAACAAGCTCGGTCGGCGCTCCTTGCGCCAGCTGGATGATGTCTGCGGGAGGTGAGTGAAAGATGGCCTGACAGTCGACCGGTGTCCCGGAAACCTATGGCTAAAAATGGCACTCGATGCCGGCCCCTTTATGAGGACCAGGACGCGCGGATCTCCATCTTGGCCAACGACCTGGTGTTGGAAGGCCGGATACGTTTTCGCAGACTGCTCAGAGCATCAGACACAAACCGCTTGCCGACGGGGCGAGCCATACGTTTTACCCGCAGGCTCGATGCCGTGCGGTGCGCCTTCAGGTAGGTGGCGTCGATCATAACCGTCTTCGGCTCGGCGCCTGCCGCCGCCAGCCCTTCCATCATCCGCGTGAACACGCCTGCCTCACCCCGGCGCTTCCACCGGTTGTAGAGCGTCTTGTGTGGCCCATAGGCGCTGGGCGCATCTCGCCAGCGCAGCCCATTGCGGTTGACGAAGACGATGCCGCTCAGAACCCGTCGGTCGTCCACCCGCGGCCGGCCGTGGCTCTTGGGAAAGAACGGCCGCAGCCGCTCAATCTGCTCATCCGTCAGCCAAAACAGGCCTGTCCTGACTGACGGACGAACCGATGGGCGGCTGCAAGCAATTGCCGGATGGCACGATGCAGGCAGGGTGACCGGTCAGCGTGATGTCAATTTATCGACGCAAGGATACCTTTCTTCACACCAAAGGCCGCTGGCGGGATGTAGAACACTACGGCATTGGTTCGACAACTGGCGACATTTCGTGTATCCCGGCGCGATGAAGGATCGGCATGAAGCAGTTGTCGAAGAGGTCCTGCATTGCTCAGCCAGTGCCGCGCATTCGCTTGTTGCTGCCAGCTGGTGTCGTTCGGGCCTAAAGCACGGTCTCGACGCAGGAGCCGATCGGGTTCCAGATCTTGTATCTGCAAGTGACCTGATTCAGCGGCGGCAACGCTGTGAGTTGATGCTGGAGGTCGCGCGTCCCTTGGTCGACCAGCTGTTCCAGATCGTCTCTGCCACGGGTTGCGCCGTGATGCTGTCGGACAATGACGGTGTCGTTCTGGAAGCGCGTAGCCTCGCGGGTGACCGCGAGCTTTTCGATCGGATCGGCTTGACGCCCGGCGGAGTGTGGAGCGAAAGCCGGGAAGGCACGAACGGGATCGGCACCTGCCTGATCGAGGGTCGACCGGTCACGATCCATCGAGATGAACACTTCGCCAGCCGGAATACGGGCATAAGCTGCATGGATGCGCCGGTGCGCGATGCGACCGGCCAGCTTGTCGGCGCCTTGGATATCTCGAACTGCCGCTACGACCACAGCGCCGCGATGGGAATGCTCGTTCAGAAGATCGTGCAGGATGCCGCTCGCCGGATCGAGAGCGGCATCTTTCGCGCGCATTTCGCCTCGTACCGGATCATCGATGCCAATCTGCCAGGCGGCGATGCAGCCTTGCTGGCCGTTGATCGGGACGATCTGGTCATCGGCGCGACCTTCGCTGCAAGGCATCGGTTCAAACTGACCAACGCGTGTCTCGGGGGCCGCCGCACGGCTTCGAATATCCTCGGTGGCGAAGAAGCCACCTCGTTCGCTGACTCGGAACGGGCTTTCTTGCGCCGCGCGCTGGCGCGGGCAGACGGCAACGCCACCAAGGCGGCAAAGGAACTCGGCATCGGTCGAGCTACTCTCTATCGTCGAATGGAAAGGGTAGGTTTGCAGCGTCGCTGACATATCTGGTCTCCCCATTGTCTCGATAGCGAGACAATCGACCCATTCCATCAACCGGCAGTCCCTGTGCACCGCCGCCATCTCGCGGAACTATCGTCCTCGCGACCGGAAGGATCCGGCGGTTTCGAGAGGATGACGTGATGGACATGCAGACCAACCCCGCCACTTCGATGACGGTGCCGTTCGCGGAACGCTACGACAACTTCATCGGCGGAAAGTGGACCGCGCCCAAGGACGGGCGCTATTTCGACAACATCTCGTCGATTACCGGCAGATCCATTGGTCAGGTGGCACGCAGTCAGGCGGCCGATGTCGAAGCCGCGCTGGATGCGGCGCATGCGGCGAAGGAGGCCTGGGGCCGCACCAGCGTTAGCGAGCGAGCCTTGATCCTCAATCGGATCGCGGACCGGATGGAGGAAAATCTTCGCGAGCTCGCCATCGCGGAAACCTGGGACAACGGAAAACCGCTACGCGAGACAATGGCCGCGGACATTCCGCTGGCGATCGATCACTTCCGCTATTTCGCAGGCTGCATCCGCGCGCAGGAAGGCGGTATCTCGGAGATCGATCACGATACGGTCGCTTATCATTTCCATGAGCCACTGGGCGTGGTCGGCCAGATTATTCCGTGGAACTTCCCGATCCTGATGGCGGTGTGGAAACTCGCACCGGCACTGGCGGCAGGCAATTGCGTGGTATTGAAACCGGCCGAACAGACGCCGGCGTCGATCATGGTCCTGATGGAAATCATCGGCGACCTGCTGCCCGCCGGGGTGGTCAACGTGGTCAACGGCTTCGGCTTGGAAGCCGGCAAGCCGCTCGCCAGCAGCAACCGCATCGCGAAGATTGCCTTCACGGGCGAGACGACGACGGGTCGGCTCATCATGCAATATGCCAGCGAGAACCTGATCCCGGTGACGCTGGAGCTCGGCGGGAAAAGTCCGAACATCTTTTTCGAGGACGTATGTCGCGAGGACGACGATTATCTCGACAAGGCGATCGAGGGCCTAGTGATGTTCGCGCTCAACCAAGGCGAGGTATGCACCTGTCCAAGCCGGGCACTGGTGCATGAGAACATTTACGACCGCTTCATGGAACGCGCGATCCAGCGCGTTGAGGCGATCAAGGCAGGCAATCCGCTCGATCTGGAGACAATGATCGGCGCGCAGGCATCATCCGAACAGCAGCAGAAGATCCTATCCTACATCGATATCGGCAAACAGGAGGGCGCCGAACTGCTGACCGGCGGCGAGGCAGCCCGGTTCGAAGGCGATCTTGCAGGCGGCTACTATGTAAAACCCACCGTGTTCCGTGGCCATAACCGGATGCGGATTTTTCAGGAGGAAATCTTCGGACCGGTCCTGTCGGTCACCACCTTCAAGGACCAGGATGAGGCGCTGAACATCGCCAACGATACGCTTTATGGCCTGGGCGCGGGCGTGTGGAGCCGGGATGCGAACACCTGCTACCGCTTCGGCCGCGCGATCCGCGCGGGACGTGTGTGGACCAATTGCTACCATGCCTATCCCGCCCACGCGGCGTTCGGCGGCTACAAGCAATCCGGCATCGGGCGCGAAAACCACCGCATGATGCTCGACCACTATCAGCAGACCAAGAACATGCTGGTCAGTTACAGCCCGAAGAAGCTCGGCTTCTTCTGAGGCGAACAGCCCGGGCACGGCGACGCGGAGTTTCGCCCGCCGCCCGGCCTTCGAACGATAAAACTACAGGAGAGATGTCATGAGCAAGACCATGAAAGCCGCCGTCGTGCGCGCCTTTGGCGAGCCACTGCGGATCGAGGAAGTTCCGGTGCCCGAGGTCCAGCCCGGCATGATCCAGGTTGCCATTCAGGCCTCCGGTGTGTGTCACACCGACCTCCACGCCGCAGAAGGCGACTGGCCGGTAAAGCCCGAGCCGCCCTTTATCCCGGGCCACGAAGGCGTGGGCTTTGTCTCCGCTGTGGGCAAGGGCGTGACCCACGTGAAGGAAGGCGACCGGGTCGGCGTGCCTTGGCTCTACACCGCTTGCGGTCACTGCACGCACTGCCTCGGTGGATGGGAGACGCTGTGCGAAAGCCAGTTGAACACCGGCTATTCGGTCAATGGCGGGTTCGCCGACTACGTGCTGGCCGACCCCAATTATGTCGGCCACCTGCCGGACAATGTCGGCTTCAACGAAATCGCGCCGGTGTTGTGCGCGGGCGTGACGGTCTACAAGGGCCTGAAGATGACCGATACCCGGCCCGGCGATGCGGTCGTCATCTCCGGCATCGGCGGTCTCGGCCATATGGCGGTACAATATGCGGTGGCCATGGGGATGAAGGTGGTCGCCGTCGACGTCGACGACGCCAAACTCGACCTCGCCCGCAGGCTCGGTGCGGTGGAGACGGTCAACGCACGGACGGACAATGATCCCGCCACGACGGTAAGGCGATTGACCAGCGGAGGCGCGCGCGGCGCGCTGGTGACCGCGGTGAGCGAAAAGGCCTTTGAACAGGCGGTCGGCATGATCGGGCGCGGCGGCACCGTCGCGCTTAACGGCCTACCGCCGGGTGATTTCCCGCTCAACATCTTCGGCATGGTACTGAACGGTATTACCATACGCGGCTCCATCGTCGGCACCAGGCTGGACCTGCAGGAATCGCTCGAATTCGCTGGCGACGGCAAGGTAAAGGCGACGATCTCGACTGCCGGTCTCGAAGACATCAACTCGGTGTTCGACCGTATGCGGCAGGGCCAGATCGAAGGGCGGGTCGTCCTCGACCTGACCGTATAATGGCGAACGGTGACGAGCAGGACGAGGGAAAAATGGGGCGGGCCGCTTTGGTTCGCCGTGTGATTGCCACCGAGGCGGGAGCGGCGCTGCTGGCCGAAATCGTCGACCGTCACGGCCCGGTGCTGGTCCACCAGTCGGGCGGTTGCTGCGACGGTTCCAGCCCGATGGTTTATCCCCGCAGCGAGTTTTGCCTTGGCGGATCGGACGTGCTGCTCGGCACCATAGGCACCACGCCAGTCTATATCGGGGCGCAGCAATTCGCGGCATGGAAGCACACGCAGCTGATCCTCGACGTGGTGGAGGGACGGGGCGGGATGTTCAGCCTCGACAACGGAACGGGCCGACGCTTTCTCGTGCGAAGCCGTGTCTATGAGAAGGCCGAGATCACCATGTTGGCGGCAACCGACAGGCTTCACGCGATGCAAGCATCGGTGGAGCGCGATCCCGACGCCTTTTGGCTGGCCGAGGCATGCCGCCTGAACTGGAGCGTCTTCCCGACCAAAGCGGACGAGAGCAGCTTCGACAAAGCCGACTTCGGCATTCGCTGGTTTGCCGACGGCGAACTGAATGTTTCGGTCAACTGCCTCGATCGCCATCTGGATGCCCGTGGCGACAACGCCGCCATCGTTTTCGAAGGGGACGAGCCGGGCGAGGGGCGAACCCTCACTTACCGCGAACTGCATACGGAAGTCTGTCGTTTCGCCAATGTGTTGAAGGGCCGCGGCGTCGCCAAGGGAGATCGGGTAGTCCTGTACATGCCGATGGTACCCGAAGCCGCGATCGCCATGCTTGCCTGCACACGAATCGGCGCGGTACATTCGGTGGTGTTCGGTGGCTTTTCACCCGATAGTCTGTCTGATCGTATTTCCGATTGCGGCGCCAAGCTCGTTATCACCGCCAATGAAGGCAGGCGCGGCGGCAGGTCGGTTCCCCTAAAGGCCAATGTCGACGCGGCCTGTGCAAAGGCGGGCGGGGTCGAAACGGTTATCGTCGTACAGCGGACGACGACCGAGGTCGATCTCAAGGAGGGCCGCGATTGGTGGTGGCACGACTTGAGCAAAGGGGTCGATGCCGATTGTCCGCCCGAGCCAATGAATGCGGAAGATCCGCTGTTCATTCTCTACACCAGCGGATCGACCGGCAAGCCCAAGGGCGTGCTGCACAGCACCGGCGGTTATCTCCTGTGGGTCACGCTCACCACGGATCTTCTATTCGGGTTAGCCGACGACGATCTATTCTGGTGCACGGCCGATGTCGGTTGGATCACGGGCCACAGCTATGTCGTTTACGGGCCGCTCGCGAACGGCGCCAGCACGGTAATGTTTGACGGCGTGCCGACCTATCCTGATGCCGGACGCCTATGGGAAACGTGCCAGCGTCTGGGCGTCACCGTGTTCTACACCGCGCCGACCGCGATCCGCGCGCTGATGCGCGAAGGAGAGGAGCCGGTGAAACAACACGATCTGTCCCGGCTGCGGCTGCTCGGCACCGTAGGCGAGCCGATCAATCCCGAGGCCTGGAACTGGTATCACCGCGTGATCGGCGGCGAGCGTTGCGACATCGTCGACACATGGTGGCAGACCGAAACTGGCGCGGCGCTGATCGCGCCCGTGAACGGCACGGCGGAGGCGAAGCCAGGATCGGCGACCAAGCCGCTGCCGGGTGTATTTCCGGAACTGGTCGATGCCGAAGGCCGCACACTGGCCGGCGCGGTGGAGGGCAATCTCGTCCTCACCCGTAGCTGGCCCGGTCAGATGCGCACGGTTTACGGCAATCACGAACGCTTCTTTCAGACCTATTTCAGCACCTACCCGGGCAGCTATTTCACCGGAGACGGCGCACGTCGCGATGCCGATGGCGATTACTGGATTACCGGCCGGGTGGATGATGTGATCAACGTATCGGGCCACCGCATGAGCACCGCCGAAGTCGAAAGCGCGCTGGTGGCGCATGAGCGTGTGGCGGAAGCGGCGGTGGTGGGCATGCCGCACGATATCAAGGGACAAGGCATTTACGCCTTCGTGACGCTCAACGCGGATCAGGAGGGCGACGAGGCCCTGCGTGCCGCGCTGTGCAAATGGGTGCGCAGCGAGATCGGTCCGATCGCCACGCCCGATGCGATCCAGTTTGCGCCCAGCCTACCCAAGACGCGCAGCGGCAAGATCATGCGCCGCATTCTGCGCAAGATTGCCGAAGGGAAACCGGGCGAAGTCGGAGACATGTCAACCTTGGCCGACCCTGCGGTGGTCGACGAACTCGTGGCCAACCGCATCAGCGCCTAGGGTCCGTGACGGGGACAGGAAAGCTTTCCGAAGTTAGGATCGTCTCCGGCACCGTCTCGTTTGGGAAGGCGCAGCGAGAAAGCTGGGCAGGATCGTTCTCTTGATGCGCCTAGGGGAGCTACTTTCTCGAAATCTGTTCCCGATTGAGTTTTCTCAAAACAGCCCGTCGTACATGGGAAAGCGGGAATATTTCTGCACGGCAAATGGCCGGTTTCGAAACGCCGAGACGATTTACTGAACGGCAGGATTTGGGCGGTTCCTGCCGTCGCCGTCAAACGCTGGTATGCCGGTCAGCGTCAGAGTGTCCGGCAGCGCACGGTTTTGACGGCTTGCCGGACAAGATCGGCGCGCAACGGGTTTACGGACACGTTCTGTTCGCTCCTAGCGTACGCAAAACTCACTTTCGTGTCGTGACCCCAATGTGAGCATGAGGGCACCGATATCGAGCAAGCTACGCTGAATGCGAGCACAGCGTCGTTGAGCGCGAGCACGCGCGGTCGCCCGTTCTCACCAAGCGTGAGCAGGAATCTACGCTGATTGCGAGCAAGACAAGCTGTAAGCGTGGCCTGAGGGCCGCCTTGCCCGTTTGGCCGTAGCCGGGATGCTTATCGTCTTTGACGAGGGCGCGGGCGGTGCGGGAAGTTTTCGGTTCTGAGACTGGTCGTACGAGCGCTCGACGGCCTCGGTGGAGGTGGAGGCGATCCGCGAGCGGTGGGCCGGGATGGTCAACAGCGCGCTGGAACACGCCCAGGTAGCCGAGCGGGTCGATCACCGCAGTTACGAGCGTCAGGGGCTGGATATCGAACCGACCGTGAAGATGGGCCATGCGTCGGCCGCGATCGAGCGGCGCGCGTCGGCCGAGCAGATCGCGGCCGGCAAGGAGCCGCACGCCGTTACCCCGCGCGGGCAGATGAACGAGGCGATCATGGAGAAGCGGGGGCTGGGCTTCTACATCGAGCGTGGTCAGGAGCGGATACGGGAGTGGTCCCACCAACTCCGCGAGCGTGCCGATCTAGCGATGCAGGGCATGTCCAGCTTGGTCCAGGGCGCAGCGCGGGCGATGCGATCGGGGCTACAGACCAGCAGCGAGGGCGGGTTCGGGGCGGTGCCGGCGCTCGACCAGTCACCCCAGCGCGACCAGGTGCCGGCGATTGAGCTGGACCAATCGGGGCAGCGTGGGCGCGATCGGCAGCGAGAGCAGGAGCTAGACCGTCAGCGTGGACGTGACGGGCCGGATATCGGGTTCGGGCGGTAGGGTCGCTGTCGAAGAATCGTTTTCGGCAGAGTGTAAGGTAATGCTTGACAAATGTCAGGAAATGCCTTACAATGTGTCTATGATTAAAACATACACCAGCAAGGCGCTCGAAGCCTTCGCCACCAAGGGAGATGGCTCAAAACTTCCCGTCCAGAACCACAACCGCGTTCGCCGCATCCTGCTCACGCTGGATGCTGCCACGAAGCCCGAGGACATGAATGTTCCGGGCTTTCGCTTTCATGGGTTGAGCACCAAGCCCAAACGATATGCGGTCGATGCCAGCGGCAATTACCGGGTCACATGGGCTTGGGATGACGGCGATGCGATCGACGTGAACATCGAGGACTATCACTAGGAGGGTGTCCCCCCTCCTAAAAATCTGTCAGTCATTGCTTGACATGTAAGGCTTTAGTTTACACATAGGACTTACACAGAGACGCATGATGATCCGGGATCGGCCCGGACAGGAGACAGATGATGAACCAGCTCGTATCCGGCCTTGCCCCGATGCACCCCGGTGAGCTGCTGCGGGAGGACATTCTGCCCGCGCTCAACAAGCCCAAGGCGGAGATCGCCAGGCTGATCGAGGTGTCGCGGCAGACCCTCTACGATATCCTCGCTGAAAAGCAGGATGTCACCCCGACTATGGCGCTTCGGATCGGCAAGCTCACCGGCACCACGCCCGAAATGTGGGTGAACATGCAGCGCAATTACGACCTGCGCGTGCAGGCCGTGAAGGATGCCGATATCATCGCGCGTATCCCGACCTTGGAAGCCGCCTGATCCTTTCTCGATTTCCCGTCGAGGTCGAGCCATTTCGGGAAAAGTGAATTGGGAACAAATTCTGGGAAAAGCCCGCCTCGCCGCCCGCTTTACGCCGACAGCGAGGCGGGCTCTCTCATACGCCCTCGTTTCAGAGAAGCGCAGGTCGGACCTGCAAAAAGGGCTTGCAATGTAGGATTCTAAATCGTTCACCCTTTGTTCCGCACTCATGGTGAGTCGGGCTTGGGTGGTCCGCCGCAACGGTCGGGCCGTCCATGCTGTAGATGATCGTCATCAGGAGAATGCATGCGTACGTTGCTTACCGTCATTTCGGCCCTTCTCTGCACCACGCCGCTCGCGGCGCAGGAGATGAAGGCTCCCCCACTCCCGACACCGCAAAACTCCAAGGGGTCGGGCAAGGACCTCCAGGTCGAGTACCTAGCCCAGCAATACGGTATCTCGGCCGCGGAGGCGGCAGAGCGTGTCGACGTCCTCCGCGATGTCCAGCAAATCGTGGACGTCGCGGTCGCCAGCGATCCGGACGGCTTCGCGGGCCTGTGGGTGGAGCACACGCCGACGTTCAAGATCATCGTCGCATTCACCGGCCAGGACGAGCGCAAGGCGTTCCTGGATCAGATTCCGGCGAAGCTGCGGCGCTATGTGCAGCTGCGCAACGCGACCAAATCGCTCGCGGCGGCGCAGCAGGACCTGGATGCGATCTTGAAGGCCATCACCGCCGCCAAGCTTCCCTTCGAGACGTATTTCGAGCCGAGAAGCCAGAATTATGTCGTCACGGTGAAAGACCAAGCGGCTGCTCAGACGGCCCGGGGCTTGATCCCCCCGACGTTGCGCTCGGCCGTGAAGGTCGAGGTGGGGCCGATTCTACAAACCTTCCAGACCAACGTGCGGCCAGGCGATGCGGTCTATGGCGGATGGGAGCTGGTCGACTCGACCGGGCGCGCGACCTGTAGTTACGGTTTCGCCGGAAGGGACAGCAACGGCCGGGACTCGATCCTGACCGCCGCCCACTGCCGGACGAACCCGCCCTACGTGGTCGGGTCCGATGGTAGCCACCTGGTGCAACTGCCGGCCGCAACGGAGACGCGTTATGGCGACCTCTATGATTTCCGTTATCATCCGGTGGTCGGCCTTAGCACCGGGTACTGGGTCTATTTCCAGAACTCCAAGGCGGTGACCGATTACCCGTCCTACGTGAACACGGTTCCGGGCTTCTATGGAGATGGCTATTTCACCACCCGGGGTACGCTCAAGCAGTCGTCCTACAACTCGAACCACTATATCGGAATGCCCGTGTGCAAGAGCGGCATGACGACCGGCTTCACCTGCGGCACCGTCCAGTCAAGCTCGGTGTCGGGCACCGATGATCGAGGCGTGAGTTATTCGAGCTTCGTGAAGGTCAGCGGATCGAGCCAGCAGGTGATCGCCTTCGGCGGCGACAGCGGGGCGCCTGTATTCTCATACCCGAACGGCTCGTACGAGATCGTCGCCTATGGCATTCTCAAGGGAGGCAGCACCGACGCTTATGGGCGTCCCTGCACCGGGAGCGCTTGTTCGTTCTCATATATGCCGATCGATCGGGTGAACGACAGGGTTCCCTTCCTGATCCACACCACCCAAGGGCTATTGGTGCCTTGAGCGCCCGAGCGGTCCCGATGATGTTGGCGTTAGGGGCGCTCGCCGCCTGTAACGCTGACCGGGAGAAGAAGGTATGGCCGTTCGCGGTTGGCCAAAGCTCGGGCGTGACGGTCGTGACCGAGCTGCCGGAGGCCGCGAACCGGTTGCGGAACGCCACACGGGATTATGGCACCTTCTTCGTGAAGGATGGCTGCCTTCAGGTCCGCGTCGGCTCCACCGTCCTGACGCCGGTCCTGCCGCTAGGATCGACCCTCGACGCTCGCGGCGACGCGATCGTCGTGGGAGGTAGGCGGTTTCCGATCGGGCGGGAGTACAGCCTGCCCTTTGCTTCGGAGGTCGGCGCCGAAGCCGGCGAGGCGGCCGCCTCGATCGGCTTGCCCGATAGATGCTCTCAACGGCTCCTTAGCATGGGCTCGCCCGGGTAGGTGTAGGGGCTTGCAATCGTAGCGGTGTCTGCTCGCCAACAGCGCTATTTCCTGCTCACGCTATCTGCCACTGGCGCGTGGCACCGTGCTCGAATTAGCTGCCAATGTGCTCGCCATCATCCGGCGCTGCTCGCAAACGAGGCGTCGCACTCACGTTATCTGCCAACAGCTTCGACCGCCAAGGGGAGGTCGATCAGACGGCCATAGGTTGTCCCGTTTCTCCATCTGCACCGGGCAGTTTCGGGAAAAGCCAATCGGGAACACATTTCGGGAAAATGGCGCCCTCGTTGCCATCGAGCGCGCCTTCCCGCCGTCAGCCGTCCCACGCGACCTTCGTTTGAGGGAAAGGAGATGACCACCAAGCGGGGGCGTGGTAGCCCTCAGCTATGCCAGCACCGAAGCGCGACGCGCTTCGCACTCTATGCGTGGGAACCGCTGAGCCTCCGCCAAAGCAGGCGCGGGACCGGCCTATCTTGGTTGAGCGGCTTCCAACTGGCGCAGCAGCCGGTGAGCATCGAACGGCTTGGGGAGGAAGGTGGTCTGAGGCGGTAGCTCGCTGTCCGGGATATGGAGATTGCCCGACACCACGAACAACACCGTCGGCGGAAACCGCTCGCGGACGTAGTGGGCGAGCTTCACGCCATCCATCGAGCCCGGCATCTGCACGTCGGTCAGGACGGCGCGGACCTCCTTGTGGTGGTCGAGGATGCGGATCGCGTCGTCGGCGTTCTCGGCCTCGAACACCCGCCACCCGGCGGCCTCGAAGAAGTCCACCAGATCGAAGCGGATCAGGGCTTCGTCCTCCACGATCAGGATCGTCTTGGTGCCGATCGGCGTACTCTGGCCCACGCTTACTTCCCGGTCACGATTGCGGCGTCTCCGAGCCGCGCTTCCAACTGAAAAACCAAACCTTCCGGCCGGTAGTCGGTTGCGGCCTGCCCCCGGAAATATGATCGAAGCGACCGCTCGATGAGGGTGGACCCGAAACCCTTCCTTTCTGACGACCTCGCGGGCGGGCCATGACGACAACGCATTTCTGCGGCCCGCCGCTTGTCAGAACTGTTCTGGAAACCTGCTTCGCAAAAGCGCTTGCCGGCTACGGGTTTGGAGAGCCCATTGGCACGGAGCGTGAGCACAACGCCCCGTTTGCAAGCAGCGCCGGATGATGGCGAGCACACTGGCAGATAATTCGAGCAGGACGCTCCCCGCCAGTGGCAGAAAGCGTGAGCAGGAAATCAGGCTGTTTGCGAGCACACGCCGCTACGATTGCAAGCGCCTACAAGTAAGATCTCGCGCCGGCTATCTGGGCGAGCTTGGCGTAGGATTCCGCCCCCTCCCGCAAACGCCCCCAACCAACGGCTGCAATTCGACCACAAGCGGCGCGAAGATCCGAAACTGCGATCGGGCTTGCAGATGGTCAAGAGAAGTGGACTTGCTGTGGCTGGCCAGTCCAGATGGCGATCAAATGACCGGTAGAGGTGAATTTGGAATAGGCAGTTTTTATTCTCTCTATCCTAGGAAATCGCACGCCGTCCCAAAGCCGGATCGTCTGTGAAGATCGCATCGACACCCGTTGCAAGATAGCGCTGCATCTCTGCAATGCTGCCTTCTTCGTTGCGCGCGGAAACGCCTTTGTCGCTGCGAAAATCGGCGGCCAGGAACTGATTTTCCGGGCGGAAGGTCCAGATGCTGACGAGAAGGCCCGCCGCATGTGCGGCATCGACGAGCCCCGTGGGTTTTGTCAGGCGCTGATCCTCGTCCACAGGAATGATCATCCGGACATGGGGCGCAAGATAATCTGCATAGCTGGCGATTTCGGAAAGACCTGCGGGCGTCAGCATATCGCGATAGAAGCGCTTGTTGCCCGCCGCCTGCACATCGGCCGGCATCTGGGCCGGGTCGCCGATCAACTGGGCCAGCTGGATGTTGGGATAGGCGCCGATCCTGCCGCGCAACGCGCGTAGATTAGCGACCTCGAACGACTGGATGGCGAACGGCGCGCGTTGCAGATAGGCGCTCTTGCCGATGATATCGATCAGCCGCTGCTCCTGTTGCAGGCCGATGCCTGCGAAATAGGTGGAATGCTTGATCTCCGGGATCAGGCCGATGGTCCGGCCGCGCGCGGCGGATTCGGCCGCCACGAAATCGGCGATTTCCTCCATCGACACGATCTGGAATGCGCCGTCATAGGATTGGCTTTCGGGCCGTATGGCGCCCAGCCGCTCTTTCGCGCGTAACGTCTTGAGTTCCGCGAAGGTGAAATCCTCCGTGAACCAACCTTCCTGTCGCTCGCCGTCGATCGTTTTGACCGTCTTGCGCGCGGCAAAATCGGCCCGGGCGGCAACGTCGCTGGTTTCCGCGATATTATTCTCGTGCCGCGCGACCAGCACGCCGTCCTTCGTAGCGACCAGGTCAGGCTCGACATAGTCGGCCCCGTCTTGGATCGCCTTGGCATAGGCGGCAAGCGTATGTTCTGGGCGCAGCGCCGACGCGCCGCGATGGGCGATGAGCAGCGGCGGACCCTTGCGACGGGCAGGGGCGGCGATCGCTGCCCCCACATCCGTCGCAAATGCGGCGGTCAGGCCGGCACCCGCCTGAAGCAGCGAACGGCGGGATACCGACCTGTCCTGCATCAGTAGTTCACCGACAATGTGGCGAACCACTGGCGCGGCGGGATTGGGTAGACATTGTAATTGTTGGTGTTCGCACTCGCCTGCACCGTCGATGCACCCGTCGTGTCGAACAGGTTGGTGACGTTCAGGCTGATCTCTGCCTTTTGCAGGCCGACCATGCTGGCGGGCAGGCGATAAGCGATCCGGGCGCTGGCCTGGAACACCGACTTGACCGATGCATCGTTGGTAAAGGTGGTGAAACGGCGGCCGACATAGTCGCCGATCATCTGGGCATCGAAATCGCCGAGCGTCAGCGTCGCGACCGTCTTGTTCATCCACTTCGGGCTGACCGGGATCAGCTTGCCGCCGGTGGGCACGACGCCGCCCACGGTCGCGATGCCGCCGATCCGCGTGCCGGTCGCGGCGCCAGTGATAGTGCTATAGTCGCTGTCGTAGATGGAGCGGTTGTAGGACACGGCGTTGTAGAGCGAGAAGACCTGCCCGAAGCGCAGCGTCAGCGCCGCGTCGATACCGTCCGTCTTCACGCCGCCGACGTTGAACACGGCGGGTGTGCCGCCGCTGATGCCACTGCCGCCGATGCCGCCGATCGCGCCGGGAGGCGTGATGCCAAGCAGGCGATCGCTGAAATCGACATGATAATAGTTCACCTGCGCTTCGATCCCGGTCAGGAACGAACTGTCGATGGTCCGGCGGCTGCGTAGGCCGATTTCATAGACCCAGGAGGTTTCGGGGCGGCCATTGAACTTCAGATTGTCGAATGCCGCCTGGCTGCCGCTGCTCCACGGCGTGACGCCGCCGCCGCCATAAGGCTGGAAGTGGCGCAGGTTCTTCTGCACGTTGACATAGACCTGCTCGCTGTCGGTGAAGTCCCACTTCGCGCCGATCGCGGGCAGGAACCAGCGCTTGGTGTTGATCTCGCCTTCGGGCAGGGCGCTTGCCGAACCAGGCAGCGATCCGATGATCGGCTGGACCGGGAAGGTGCCGCTGGCAAATTGCAGGCTGGACTTGAAACCGCCCTGGACCAGCAGGCTGGGCGTGACCTGCCAGCTGTCCTGCACATGAAGTTGCAGAACATTGGTGCGCATCTCGCTGGCATATTGGGTGAACAGCGGATCATGCGGCGGCAGCGAATAGGGGTTGTAGTCCTGCGGCCGGGTCACATTGAGCGCATACCAGTTCCGATAGGCGGCCGAGCTGTTATATTCGTACCACGCACCAAGCTGAATCTGATGGTTGCCCAACGTCGCGTCGATCGAGGACAGGATGCCGCCGCGATCGATGCGATATTCGGTGGTACGGATCGCATAGCCCGAATTGCCGGTGGCCGTCTTCAGATTCTGGCCGGGGAAATAGAGCGAGAACAGGTTGGGCAGGCCCGCGACCGTGATCGGTCCGGCGACGATGCCCGCGCCGTCATTATTATGATAATATACCTGGTTCGACCAGTCGACTTGGTCGGACAGATGGGCCTGATATTTGATGTAGCCCAGATAATCGGTCCGGATCGCGGCGCTGTAATAGTTGCGATAATTCTGCGCCTCGGCGGCCGGCACATTGCCGCTGGCGTTCAGATAAGCGACCGCGCCGGCGAAATCGGGGTAGAAGAAGGGGCGGGTATAGGGCTGATAGGCCTGCGCCGCATTGGTAGGGTTCTTGAAGACGGTGGTCGCGTCCTCATTGGGTTCCTGCTTGTCGGAATAGCTGAAATAGGCGGTCAGCTTGCCATTGCTGTCGTCATGGACGAATTTGGCGTTGGCGGCCCAGCCCTTCTGCTTGCCGCGGAAATCCCAGGCGCGCGCACGCTGGCGCAGGACCGAGACATAGCCGCTATTGCCGTCGCCAAACTCGCCGCTGTCGAGGCGAACGAATGTGCGGGCCGTCCCGTAGCTGCCGAAAGTGTGGTTCAACTGTGCGCCCATCTGCTGGCGCGGATCGCTGGAGAAATTCTCGATCCCGCCGCCCAGGTTGCTGGTCGACGCGATGCCCAGTTCCGCGGTGCCGGTGGCGACAACGACGCTGCCGACATTTTCGGAGATGATAGCGCGCTGCGGAGAGAGGCCGTTGAAATTGCCGTAGCTCTGATCGCCCAGCGGCACGCCGTCCAGGGTATGGCCCAACTGCTGAGCGCTGAAGCCATGGATGAAGAGCGAGGCGTTCTGCTCGTTGTTGCCCCACGGATCGGCAGTCACATACATGACACCCGGCAGGGTCTGGATCGCCTTGAACGGCGCAACGCCCGGCAGGATCTTCTGGATTTCGGTTGTGGTAATGGCGGTCGCAGAGCGTGTAGCCTTAACACCGGTCACGACGATGGACGTTGCCTCGCCATCGACCTGCGCCGCTTGGTCTGCTGCGGGCGTGGGCGTCTGCGAAAAAGCGGGCGCGCTTACTACCAGAGCGAGCAGGCCGGCACTGCCTAGCAGGCAGGCGCGCGAACGCGTGTGCAAAATATTCATGACCCAATATCCCCCAAGCAGCGCGCAATTTCGCACTTGCAGCATCGCGTTAAATGGAGCGAGTTGCGATTTCCGGTCCGTTTCGGGTCGATTTGATGACATTTGGGCGGCGGACATGTTGCATTGCGTCCTGACGCTTATGATGGCGGTCAAGGTGCGGTGTAGGTCCGAATTTCGGCGAGAGATATCAGGCGTGGCTGTGTATTGGTCCGTCTGCGCTCAGTAAGTAGCCCAAGCTTTTCGGTAAGGGGAAAGTTCGCAGGCGAGCATCGGGCATTGTGCAGCAAATGACGATAGTGGGTTGGGCTCAGAGACTATTTTCTCCCGAGCCGATAGTTGTTGTGCCCGGTTGCTATGCCGTGAGTCAGTTTTACGGATAGAATCTCTCGTACAAAAAAGTCCGCGTCGTAATTTGTAACTCAATCATCATCAGATCCTGCAAGGCGGTCGTTCCATGTCAGCGACAAGCCGTTCATGAAAGGAGCAAGAAAAGCGCCTTTGAGCGCCAGCGACCTCGCGGTCTTTTCCTCGTCGATGTGGATGTACCAAGGCAATCGAGACTCCTTGGTCCCGATACTGCTGCGCCGGGAACTGGTGCTCATCCTGTTGCTCTATGCGGGCGCTCGGCGCCGCCGACGCGGCAGAAGGGGCGGTGACGCTCTTCTTCATAGAGGAGGCACTGGGGATTCACGGGTGGACCGGGGCGCTGCTGCTGGCCCATCTGCTCATCCGCAGTTTCGCATGGGGTGCGGACTATATAGCTGCTGCGGGCGATGGTGTCGGATCTGGTGCGATCGGGCGGCAATGGCTTTGCTGCCACGCACTATGCGCCGTTCAATGTCGCGAACAAGCTCGCCGCCGCGCTGGGCGTTTTCGGGGCGCTCACGGCGCTCGCCTTTATCGGCTTCCTGCCGGGTGCCGCGCATGGGCTAGGCGAAACCACCTTGCGGGCGATCTACGCGCTGCCCTCATGCCTGGCTGGCCTCATCGGCCTGCTGGCACTGCGCCGGATCGCTCCGACGCAGTGCCGTTCGGTCAGCTGATCTCCCAGCCGCTCAACCCATCTTCGGCGATCCGTGCGCTGGCATGGCGCGCGATGTCGAGCTTTCCGATCGCCTGGCGCGGCGTTAGGACGCGGACGAAGTCGGCCTCCACCCGGTCGCGTGTCAGCGATACCGTTACGAAACCAACGGCATTGGTGTCGCACCAGCGTATATCGCGATTGTCGTGGACAAAGGCGTCGCCGACCGGCCCCGACGGCAGGAGCAGTTCCCCGATCGAAGGACCGGTCAGCGTGGAGGCGGAAAGCTCGAGACCAATCCGGCGGTCCCCGCGATGGGGTTCGTTGATCCAGGCCATGTGACTGTCGCCCGACAGCACGAGCAGGTTCGCGCCGCTTTTCTCGAACTGGTCGTACAGCTTGTCCCGCTCGCCGGCATAGCCGTCCCAGGAATCGACATTGAGAAGCGGCAGGCCATAGCGCGTCAGGGCGTACATCGGCGCCAGCGCTACCTTGCCATCGGGAAACTTCGTCAGATCGGGATAGACGTAGCTGGACAGGATGGTCGCGCTGCCGAACAGGAACCACGGGCGGCGAGCATCCTTATGGGCCTTCAGTTCGTCCGCCAGCCATGCGCATTGTTCCGCGCCGATCATTTCGCGCGCGGGATCGGCAAGTTTCTCGCGGAAGGCTGCGACATCGGGTTCGCGCGTGACGCCTTGCGGCAGGGCCTTGAGGTCGAGTGTCTTGAGTTCCGCCGGGTCGGATATCACCCGCTCCCCACTGCCGCGCCGGTCGACAACATGCCAGTCGAGATCCTTGGCCAGCGACAATTGCTGCTGGCGGGCCTTGAGCCGGGTTTCGGGCAGGGCCAGCGTCGCGAGATCGCCGAACGCGAAGCTGCGGGTGATGCCATAGGGATCGGAAGTGACAGGATCGCGGATCGGCATCCATTCCAGGTAGGCCTGAACCGCCGCAGCCTTGCGCTCCTCCCAGTCGCCGTTGGCCGCCGGATCGTGATGCTGGGCACCATGCATCCAGTCGTCGTTCGCGATTTCATGGTCGTCCCACATGCAAATCCACGACGCGCGGGCATGGGCGTCGCGCAGGGCCGGATCACGACGCCACTGTGCATAGCGTGCGCGATAGTCGGCGAGCGTGACCGTGTCGTGCGTTGGCTCGATCGCCCGAACATCCATGAGTGCGGGCATCGAGTTGGCGCCATATTCGTAAATATAGTCGCCCACGAAGAGGATGAGGTCCACCGCTTCCCGATCGGCAATGGCCCGGTAGGCGTGAAATTCGCCGAACATATACATGGCGCAGCAGGCGAGCACGATATCGAGACGATCGATGCGTCCCGTTGGCAGGGTTTTTGCCCGCCCGATCGCCGATACCGTGTCCATGGCACGGAAGCGGTAGAAATATTCGCGGCCCGCCTTCAGGCCGGAGGCGATCACCTTGACCGTATGGTCCCGCGCCGCCGATGTGCTGAACGATCCGCGCGCAGCGATGCGCGTGAACAGTTCATCCTCGGCCATTTCCCATGTGCCGCTGACCGGCCCATGGGCAGGATCGGTCACGCGGGTCCACAGCAGGACGCTGTCGGCATGCGGATCGCCGCTCGCCACGCCATGCGCGAAGACCATGTTCGTTTTTGCCCCGGCGGGACCGGCGGCGAGCAAAAGCCCGCCCGCCGCCGATCCCGCAAGAACGCCGCGCCGCGTCAGCGCCATCAGAAACGCGCCCCGAGCGAAACGCCCCAGGTGCGCGGCGTGCCGCTGAATGCCTGCGTCGCCGATCCGCCGGTCGTGTAATCGACATCGGCGATGTTGCGCACGAAGCCGGCCACGGTCCAGCGCTGGTCGATCTTGAGATCGATGCGCGCATTGACGAGCGCGAAGTCCCCGACCGGCGCCGTATTGTCGAGATCGCCATAATAGGCATCGACGTAGCGGGCATCGACCTGAGGCGTCAGCGTCATGCGATCGTTCAGCGCGAACTCGTAGCGGATCGAGCCGTTCAGCGTCATGTTCGGCGCGAACGGCAAGTCGTTGCCCAGGCGCGCCTTTTCGGCAGCGGTGATCGCCTCGATCGCGGTGACCTTCGTGTCGAGCAGCGCGACGCCGAAATTGATGGTCATCGGGCGCACCGGGCGGATCGTGAAGCTGGCCTCGCCGCCATAGCTGCGCGCCTTGCCCACATTGGTGCGTACGCTGGTGGTGGCGCCATCATAGGTGTAGGCGCTTGCAATCATAGCGGCGTGTGCTCGCAAACAGCCTGATTTCCTGCTCACGCTTTCTGCCACTGGCGGGGAGCGTCCTGCTCGAATTATCTGCCAGTGTGCTCGCCATCATCCGGCGCTGCTTGCAAACGGGGCGTTGTGCTCACGCTCCGTGCCAATGGGCTCTCCAAACCCGTAGCCGGCAAGCGCTTTTGCGAAGCAGGTTTCCAGAACAGTTCTGACAAGCGGCGGGCCGCAGAAATGCGTTGTCGTCATGGCCCGCCCGCGAGGTCGTCAGAAAGGAAGGTTTTCGCGAACAGGGCCGGCGCGTCGTGCTAGGCGATGGAACCCCGCAAGCGGACAGGATGCGATGACCAGGACCGAAATGCTGGAAACGATGAAGCGTCTCGACGCCCATGCGAACGCCCTGTTGCTTACCGGGGCCTCCGATATCGATCTGCTCGGCGGCATGTTCGACGTGATGCCCGACTTCAAGGCGTTGCTCGACGCCGGATACGGCGGTGAAATCGACAAGAACGCTGGTCGCTTCCCCGGTTTGCATCGCTACGCCGTCATGCTCTCCAATGTCGCCGAGGGGATCGCGGAAGGTTCCATCCGGGTGCCGCGCTGACGCCCTGTTTCGCTGGCAGGGGATGTGAGCAGACCTTTATGATTGCGAGCAGCGCAGGATGATGGCGAGCACACTGGCAGATAGCGCGAGCAGATCGCCGAGCCGGTTGTCAGATAATCCGAGCAAAAAAAGGCTCTGTTTGCAAGCAAACGCCGCTACGATTGCAAGCACCTACACCTATCTGTCGGCGCTGGCGGCGATCGTCGATTGCCATACCGCGCATCCGCTCGCGGCGGTCTGGGGACCGGGCGATACATCGTCGTCGGACGGGCAGTTCTTTCGTGCCGGTGGTCAGGGCGAGGCCCGCGCCGATCACAACGCCCGCTATGGCACCGAACCAGGCGTGCTGTTCTACACCCACGTCACCGACCGCTTCACGCCGTTCCACACCAAGGTCATCGCCGCCAATGCCGGCGAGGCCGCGCATGTCCTCGACGGCCTGCTCGACCATGAAAGCGAGCTGGTCATCCGCGAACATGCGACCGATACCGCCGGCGCGGTCGATCATGTCTTCGGCCTGTGCCATCTGCTCGGCTTCCGCTTCGCGCCCCGCATCCGCGACCTCAACGAGCGCCGGCTCTACAGCCTGTCGCCGCTCGACTCGTGGCCGACGCTGCGCCCGCTCGTCGCCGGTCCGGTCAAGATCCGCGCGATCGAGGAGAACTGGGACGAAACCCTGCGCCTTGCCGCCTCGATCCGCGCCGGCACGGTGAGCGCCTCGGTCATGCTCCGCAAGCTGGCGGGCTTCCCGCGTCAGAACTCGGTCGCCCGCGCGCTGCGGGAGATAGGTCGGATCGAACGCACCCTGTTCATGCTCGACTGGTTCGATGATCCCGACCAGCGTCGTCGCACCGGCAGCATTCTCAACAAGGGCGAGGCCCGCAACGCGCTCGCCCGCGCCATCTTCTTCAACCGCCTCGGCGAACTGCGCGACCGCACCTTCGAGAACCAGCGCCATCGCGCCTCCGGCCTGACCCTCGTCACCGCGGCCATGACGCTCTGGAACACCGTCTATCTCGACCGAGCTGTCCGTCATCTGCGCGGCAGCGGCGTCGACGTGCCCGACGAGCTGCTCGCCCACGTCGCCCCTCTGGGCTGGGAGCATATCGGCCTCACCGGCGACTATCTCTGGGGCGAGATCGACAAACCTCGCGAGCGGTTCAGGCCGCTGCGCCTCCACCAGCAAAGCCGGGACGCTTAGCGTACGTTTTCGACCATCCTCTCACCGGTCCCCGTATTGCCTCAAACGGCGATAGCCTAAAGTGGAGAGTTTTATTTTGGGAGATCAGGAATGAACATCGGGATGAAGACGATCATGGCGTTGTCAATTGCTCTGCCCGCCGCGGCGTGGGCGCAGTCTGACGCTCGAGCCGCTGATGCGCGCGCCGTGAAGGCTGTGCTGTCGTCGTACAAGAAGGCGATCGAAAAGCTTGACGCCGCTGGAACCGAGCGACTGTTCACGACCAACGCGCAGATTTTCGAGACAGGAGCATCTGAGGGCAGCTACACCACGTACTTGGCTCATCATCTCGGTCCCGAGCTGAAGCAGTTCAAATCGTTCCGTTTCTCAGACTACAAGGTCGACGTCCGCTTCGAGGGACCGGTTGCCCTTGCAACCGAAACCTACCGTTACCGGATTCAGCCCAAAACCGGTGAGGCGGCCGAACGGCTCGGTGTTGCCTCAAGCGTACTTAAAAAGGTGGGCGGCAGCTGGAAGATCGTGTCCATGCACAACAGTGCTCGTAAGCCGAAGGGAAGCTAATGGAGGTAGGCGGAGGCTGGGGCGTGAACGTATTTCTCAGCAGGGATTAACGACTCAGGGAGGTGCTTTCGGGATTGCGCTACACCGGCATGCTCATAATGTCCTTGTAGGCGGACAGCACTTTGTTGCGAACCTGCAACGTCGCCTCGAATGCGATTGAGGACTCCTGCCGCGCAAGCATCACCTTCGCGATGTCGGTTTCCTCTCCGCGTTCGTAGGCAACCGTCAAAGCACCAGCGCGCGCATTGATCGCATTAATTTTTTGAAGCTGCGTCTGAAAAGTAGCGGCGAAGCCGCCTAGATCGGCGTGTCCTGATTGCGAAACGGCCGCCGCTCCGCCCACGCCTGAGACAGAATTTGGGCTATCCGCCTTTCCCAGCGCGGTGTGCATCGCTGCGTCAAAAGCCGCTCCTTTCGCAGCCCCGGACACGGAGACAGAGTTCGGGTTGCTTGCTACGTTCCGAAGCGCCGCGTTCTTGTCGAGGACAGCGTTCCGCAAAGCCATGACATCATTGATGGAGATGCTGCTCATATTTTACCTCGGTGCGCCTTCAGCGCACCGACATGTCGCATTGAAACCGTTATGGCATGGTTAATTGAACTTAGTACTGATTGCCTATTCATGAAGCTATGCACCGATCCCTCGCGCAACGTCTCGTCGCGGATAGGTTCGAGGGTATTGTCTTGATACCAGCGTCGCCCCTCGATCCGGCTCCCGGTGCGAAGCACGCCGGTCGCATAGGCAGCGCGGTCCGCATCATCCATCATAGGGTCGCACCAGCGCCAGCGCCGTTTCGTGGGGCCCGTCAAGCTATGTGGTGAAGTCACGCAGATGGAGGATTACCGGCATCGCCTTGGGATGCCATGGCGAGACGATCGCGTTCGGCGAAGGCGTAGGCTTCGCTACGCACAGTCGGTCGCCATATGCCGACGAAGAACGCGATCGGCTCATTGGGGATCAAGAACCACATCTGCCGGGGCTTGCCATCGTCGCCAGTCCCGCCCTCGGGGTGGGGTCCGGCGAAATGGGTGAACGGGACAAGGCAGCGCCGCTCCGGGTTGGCGAGCGACGGCTTCCACATCGATGAAGCGAGGTTGCGGCCATGGGTCACATACTTGTCCAGCTTCACGACCGGGTCGCGCTTGCTCGGCGCCTGGATCGCGAAGCCCCATTCCATCGTGACCGGCTCCAATGGCCGGTTGCCCGGCGACGATCACCGCACGCCCAGGCGCACCGAGGGGTCTTCTTCTCGGTAGGGAAGACTTCGCGCGGCACCGGGGAGGTCTCATCCCCAGGATTGGCAGACGTATCGCTAAAGCGATCCCCGGCAATGGGGTGCGGGTTCGATCCCTGCCGCTGACGTTAAGACCGAGCAAGACGGATCATGGATGTCAAAAATCGCGACTACGCGGTTTTAATCAAGAGAACGCAATAAAAGTTTAGCGTGAGTATTTTGCGCTCTCGATCTGATATTTCCCAACCCGGAAATGAAGTTCTTTGAAGCATGGAGGGTTGATATCAATTCTGAATGCCGGAAGCAGGCACTTTGAGATATTCGACACGAAGGTGACAACTCACGTTTCATCTGTGACGGTGACCGTATCAGGTTTCACGACCGCATCTCCTTGCGTTGACAATCCGGTTCCCGCTTGCGGCGGGGACCGCAATCACACAACCGATTGCACATTCCCCCGTCCTCCAAAAGCTGTCAGCGACTCCGGTCCTTATCGCGCGGTGCTGGCGCTTGCGCCGGGGTCGCGCGGCCGATTTTGACGTCCAGCGATCCGCCCGCTTTGATCCGATCGGCGACGAGCTGGCGCGTCGACTCCGCGATGGCTCCGACCATGCGCGCGCTCTCGCCCCGATCGCGCGCGGTCTTCATGGCCGCGTCGACGATTGCCTGGGCGGGCGCAAGGCGCGGATCGGCTTGGTTCTTCTCCGGCGTGTTCTTCAGGAACAGCTCGGCAAGCCGCTCCTGCCCCGGCGAGTGACCAGGGGGCAGGATCGGCCGCTCCAGCGACCGCACGGCGCGCTGGAGCTGGGCCGGCTGCTGGTTGTTGATTTGAACACCGAGTGCTGCGCCGATCTCCCGCACGCGCTCCAACGGCGTCTGCTGCGGCGTCACGACGGCATCGACCTGACGGACACCTAGATAGGTGAGAAGGTGCGATTGATAGATCGGCCCTTTGGCATGGCGGACATAGGCGAGTTCGGTGCGCGCGTTGGCGATGGCGGGGGAGGGGGCACCCTCCTTAATCAACCCACGCAGCCGATCGGCCGCCTGTTGGCGAGCGGCCGGCAAATAGCGTTCCAGCTCCTCGCGCGCCTTGGTCAGCGTCACGCGGTAGCGTTGCCCCTCGGGCGGCGCGCGCTTGGGGAGCATGGCGATCCCTGCGGGGCCAATCCGCGCCTCGGGCGCGAGGTCGCGCTTGATCGCCGCTGCGGAGAGAACCGCCGCCATTCCGCGATGATCGCCGGTAAGAAAGCCGTGACGGGACGCCTCCATCCAACGGTCCTTGTCGATCGCGGCGATGCGGATCGGGTGGCCGGCTTCGCGGGCGAGCTGGGCGGCATGGTGGCGCATGGTGCGCCCGTTCCCTTCGCGGAAGGGATGAATGGCGTTGATCTCGTTGATGTGGTTGCCGAGCCGATCGAAAAACTCGTCGCGAGGAAGCACCCGCAAGCCGCTCTGCGCTCCTACCTCGGCGAACCGCTTGTCGAGTTCGCGCGCGATGTAGGGGACGGCGGCGAAGCTCGATCCGCCCTTGGCGATGTTGACGGTGCGGTCCTGGCCTGCCCAATCGTAGAGGTCTTGGAACAGGTGTTTGTGAAGGGCACGGTAGCCGTCGGCGGTGGCTGGAAAGGTCAGGCGCGCAGCCTCCGCGCCGCGCGCCTGCGTCAGTCGTCGTTCGGCCTCGGTAAGCGTTTTGTCTTCCGTAATCCCGAGCCGGTTACGAAGCGTCTCGGTGCCGGGATATGTATAAGGATCGCTTGCCAAGGTCAGGCAGCGATCTGGCGGGTTCCGGGCTGATAGAGACTGAGGATAATCGAGGGCATGAGGGCGGGCGGAACGCCCTCGTCGAGCATCATCGAGAACATCGCGTCCTCGTCGATGGTCGGGGTCATATCCTCGATAACGAGATTGGCACGGGCTTCCGCTACGTCCTCGCGCCAAAGCGCAACCTGTTCAGGGCTGCCGCGCTCGAAATCCATCTGGCGGATGCGCTCGCGCAGCGTTTCAAGATCGATCTGGGCCATCGCGGTCATCCTTTCTGCTCATAACCCTACGCCTTCCAACGCGATTCCTCAACAAATCACGTGCGATAAGAGCCGGTCGGTGCGTCGCGATCCGCGCTCGCTTGAACGCGGATCGCACGCCGGGGACGTCAGTATTCGCTCGCGAGCATGATCGTCAGCACGCGCTTGGTCTGTTGCTCATCCCACGGCGCTTCGCTGCCATAGGTAAGCGTGTTGTCGTAGTAGTCCACCTTCCAGAAAACGGTTTCGGCGATTGCCTTGTCGTCGCTCGGTCGCTCCTGCGTCCACGTTCCCGTCGCGAGCCGATAAACCGCGCCGAAATCATGTTCTCCGTGAGGATCGTTGTCGCCGGTGAATTGCGAGAAGCCGACGATCGCCGCCAGCGCCGCGAAGCGATCCGCGTCGGGGAGAGACTGGAAACCCAGCGTGACGTTGGCGATGGATGCGGTGCCCGGTTGGCTCCGGGCTAGGTCATTAAGGCGACGGATGGTGTCGAGTTGTTCGGGGCTGCACATCACTGATCCTCCTTCTGGCATGGGCCGCAAGGCCGCTCGGCCTCACGGCCCTGCCTGTCCGGCGAGGACGGGATGGGGAGGGGGAGCGAGAATCTACCGCTGGTGCGGGCGAGCCGCCTAGCGCGGCCGAAGCCTCCGGCGACGGGTGCCGCGGTTGGCGGATTACACGGGCGGTCGATTGTCGTTCGGGAACGAAAGGGCAGCGCCCTTGGTGTTCCCCTAGCGCCGGTCGCGCGCATCGCGATCGGCGAGAGTTGCGCGGTGCGGATCTCCGCACGGCACTATCGCGCGCAAGCGCGCCCCCGTCAGGAGGGCGCGTTGCGTGCGTCGCGGGCGGCGATCACCAGATCGACGATACGCGGCTGATGGAACAGCTCGCCACGCTCGACAACACCGAGACCGGGACCATCGAGAACGTCGCGGATGCGATCCTGCACGACCTCCTCCAGGTCTCCGGCGAGAACCCAAAAGTGGCGCGGGTCACGATCGCGGCCATCGGCGCGGAACTGGTCGCTTTCGACGACGGCCTGGACCAGCGCGTTCAGCGCGGCCATCCCCAGCGCGCGCTCGAAGGCGAGCTGCGCGAATAGGCGATGATGGGACATGGAAACCTCCGTGTTGCCGTGATTGGCGACGACGGCGGGAGGGGCGCGGAACGCCGGGTCATAGGACCGCGCCAGCGGCCGGCTTGCCGGGCAGCGGGGGAGCCGATTTGCGCAGCAAATTGGGGGGACCGCTGATCCTTGAGGCGGCGTTCCGCGCCCCTCACGATGGGCGGAGACTGACGGACTGCCTCTACAAACCAACGCCCGCCCACGGGGCGGACCGCTAGCCGATTTTCTGCTTTCGTTCTCGACTCGGCTGACTCATAGAATCGTCATGCCGATCATGGCCGAACATCGCTGGCTCTACCCGATCGACTGGCCTGAGTTGTCGAGGCTGATCCGGTTCGGCCGCGCCAAGGGGCGCTGCGAGCATTGCCAGCGCCCGCACGGCCGGCGGGTGTTCCACTTGGGTGACGGACGCTGGTGGGACGCTGATCGCCACCAATGGCGCGACGGGCGCGGTCGCCGGGTGCGTGCGCCTAAGTCGGACGTGGCGACGATCGTGCGCATCACGCGGGTCTATATCGCGTGTGCGCATCTGAACCATGACCCCACCGACAACGCACCACGCAATTTGGCTGCACTCTGCCAGCGATGCCATATGATCCATGACGCGGCCGAACATCGGCGCCGGCGATGGCTGAATGCTTACAGACGTCGGGCCTTGGGCGATCTGTTCGCATGGTTCGAACCACGCGCGATCTTGGTGAGGAATGGCGGCGGTCGTAGTATCAGCTTGGGTGACGGGCTGCGCGGCTCACACGCGAATAGCAGAATGGAGTGATAGCAATGGATACCTTCAACGCTGGCGTCCAATACAACGACTTCAAGGGAACCGTTGCCGCGGACATTTCCGATAATGTCGCGCTTGCCGGCCATCTGGTGTCTTTGGGAAAAGCTGAAAGCGACGAGCGTGTCATTGGATTCAGGATCGCTTCTGGGGAGAACCAGGGGACACCCGTGACCGATGTGTCGCTGGTGGCTTATCTTCTTCGGTCTGCTGAGTTTGAGCCAGCCCCGGCAGAGGTGCGTGCTGTCGAATTGCGCATCACGCCGGGGGAAGCGCTCGCATTTTTCAAGCGTTTCGACCTCGTGGCAGTTCGGCGCGGCGTCGATTTGAGCGGCACTCACGTAGATGGCCCGCATTACGATTAAACTCGCCATCGCGCCGCCCGTCCCTTGTGGGCGGGCGGCGTGCGCTGATCTGCAAGGGCAGCGCGCGCGACGGCCATGCAGAGCATGGCTGTCGCGCCGGCGAGGGGGCTGATGCTGGGCGGTTGGTCGAGAAAAGGGGGTGATTATCACCGCCCCCCGTATCCGTTTACGCCATTTCGTCGGCCTCCATGTCCTCGCCATCGAAGGCATCGGCGTCGGGATCGTCCAGTTCGTGCCGCTCGGGCTGGTCGAACGCCCCGATCTGCATCGGCGCGGGAAGCCAGTGCGAAGCGAGCCGCCCCGACACGTTGACCGCCAAGTCTGCCTTCTTCTTGATGGTTGCGCAGTTGTCGGCGCTGGCATCGCCGCATTCGGCGCGGAGTAGGTCGATAAGGGCCGCACGGCGCATCTTGTCGAACAGGGCGATGGGGGCTTGCCAGCGGGTCGCAATGTCCACGCCTGTCGCGCGGGCCACCTGCTCAAAGTGATGGTGACGCGCACCGGGGGCACCGCCTGCGAACAAGGTGCCGTCCACCGTCATCGCCACCAATCCGGCGAGTAGCGCCATCTTGTCGTCGTGACTCATGGCGCGAATGACCTCGAACCGGCCATCTGCTGGGACCGATGCGAAGCGGTCGGCCATCGTTTCTTCGACCTCCCGCACGTCGCTGGTCGCCATAAGGTCGTCGGCAACATCGGTCGCGATGGTCTTGGCCTGCACGTCTATCGCCATCTGATAGCTGTGCGCGCCGTGGAGTAGCTGACCCGCAAGGCTGTCCAGCAGCACATCCAGCGCCAGCGCCGGGTCGGCTGAAACCGCCTCCTGCACGATGCGGGTCTTGATCCGCGACAGGTCTGCAACAAGGCTGTTGCTGTAGAGCGGCTGCGGCTCGCCGCTGCTCGCCTTGGGCTTCGGCTCGGCCTTCGCGCGATAGAAGCTCTTGCCGAGCGATCCGTCATGCGAAACCCAGAGCGCCACGCCCCCGACCGCGACCTGCTCGGCATTGAACCCGCGCAAGCCCTCAGTGATCGCATCCCGCTGATCGGACAACGGCGCGATGCGGTCGCTGTCCTCGCCCTCGGCCTCGGCGATCTGTTCGATAGCGACGTCGATTGCCTCGATCCGCGCGGCCTCGTCCTCGGTCGGCTCGCGCGTGGCCGGATACAGGCTGCCCTTCATGTAAAGGTCGTAGGGCCGGTCCAGCGTGGCGCGGACCTCATGCCAACCGATCGCGCGATACTCGTCGGCGATACCGTCCAGCTTGTCCTCCGCCAGTTCCTGCACAAGCTCGGGATGGTCGGCAAACCCCTCGGCCCCTTGGCTGAACAGGTCTACCGTGATCGTCCCGCCCTTCGCCTCGTAGGCGTCGCGCCCGACGAAGATAAACGCGCCGCTGGTGGTGTCCACCTTCTCGGTGGTGAGCATCCGCCGGATGGTGTGGGCGTGGCCGTTCGCCGCCTTGCATACCTTCACCTGTTGGTCGTGGTCGTCAGTGAGGGTGAGCGCGCGCGCCGCCTCAAGCGACAACTGGTCCTTGGCGATCAGGTCGATCAGCGCCGGTGCCAGCGCGGAAAGGCGAAGCATCTTATAGACGAAGCTGACCGCCTGACCGAACCGGGCAGCGATTTCCTCGGCGTCCATGCCGGTATCGCGTAGCGCCGCAAAGGCGCGGATGCTGTCTGCCGGGTGCATGTCCTCGCGCTGGAAGTTCTCCGCGAGCGACAGTTCGATGGCCTCTTCCTTGGTGCGGACCTCGACGGGAAACGCGTCGCTGTTCTTGATCTGCTTGCGCTTCGCCAGTTCTTTGAGGCCGCGATAGCGCCGCCCTCCGGCGAACACATAGAACAGGCCCTCGTCCTCATAGGCGACAAGGTTTTGCAACAGGCCGTGCGCGGCAATGTCGTCGGCCATGCTCTCGACGGCGGAAGGCTTCACGCGCCGCTGATTGAGCGGGGAAAGGCGAAGCTGCGACAGCTTGACGGTGATGATACCCATGATGATGCTCCTGATCTGAATAAGGTTCGGTGATGGGGGAGGGGTCAGCCTTCGAGGCTCGCGAGTTCGTCAAACTCGGCCGATGCGCGCGCCGCGCCGTCCCCTGCGTAGGTCGCGCCGGAACGCGGATAGAAGAACACGCGCTCGCCACGGCGGTAGGGGGTGCCGTCCGCGCTGGTCCCGTCCACATTGGCCCGTTTCCAGTAGGGATCGCCCTTGTATCGGGTGTAAGCCATTCTCTTTCCTCCTTCTTCCTGCGGCTGAAAGCCGGTTGCCGCAGCAACCGGGTCTGCCTCTCCGGCGAGGAGCGGGATGGGGAGGGAGGAGGAAAATCGATGGCCTGGCGCGGGCAGGCCGCCTTAGCGCGGCCGACGCCCCTTAGGGCGTCGGGTGCCGCGCTTGGCGGACCACACGGGGCCGTCTATTTTCCTTCGGGAACGAAAGGGCAGCAGCCCTTGGTGTTCCCCGCGCTGGCGGGCCTCCGGGGGAGGGCCGTGGCGCTCTACAGGGGAGCGTCTCGCATCTTTGCGCGTCCGCAGGTGTGCCACGTGGCACACCTCACGCGAGGATCGTTACCCTTTGGGACGAGACGCCGGGACGGTGGCTCGGTCGGCGCGAACGCGCCGATAGGGCCGTGCCCGTCAGGGTCGCGCAGGGTCTTCAAGCCTGATGGTATGGATTTCGCCGTCTTCACCGCCGAAGCGTCAGACCCGCTCATTATCATCGGTGAGGATGTTGGCAGATGCGTAGGAGAGTGCGACCGCGCTCGAATGCGATCGTTCCTCCGGCCATGATCGCACGCGTGTGACGCCCCGTGAAGGGCTCTCCTGTCTTGGACGCCGCCAGAATCTCGGTCGGCCCGGACGGCAACCATGTCACGGCCATGCGCAAACCGTCGTCGAGGAAATCAATGTCGGCCCGGCTGCCGTCTGCGCATGTGACGTATCGCTGTTCCAAGACCCGCGTCATTGAGTGAGGTCGGTGTATCTCCGACGTGTCGCGAGTATTTGGTGACGGCTCCGAACAGCCAACGGTCATCATAAGTAGCGTGGCGGCGCAGATGCGCACGTCAACCATTCCGCTTCCTCATTAATCCGGACTCACGCCTCGCGGGTCCGTCGCCAAGTTGGCCGGCAACCCCGAAGGGCTGCCGGCTCGGGTATGGTCCCGCAACGAGCCGGTTATTCAGCTCGCCGAAGGGTTGGCGGAAACAACCTTGCCGTCCGCACCAATCACGACGTGAAGCGTGCGCCGTGCGACAGGCTCGGAGGGATTGGTGAAAGTCACGACGGTCTGACGCGCGCCGTTGGCGGTCCGCTGCGCGGTGCCCTCGACCTTTGCTTTGGACCAGCTCGGGGCGAGCTTGGATTGCGTCACCATGCGAACGACGTGCTGACGCGCCACCTCGGCGGGCGCTTGGCTATGCGCTTCCTCGTCGTGAACGGGATGGGCGGCGGCGGGGGCTGCGGCCAATACCGCGACGGCTAGGACTGCGTATTTCATGGGTAGTCTCCTCGTGGTGGAAAGGGTGGAGTGCATCGCTACGATCAGGATTTCGGCTTCGCAGCGAAGCTGCGGAACGTGCCGGTCGCCGTCACGGTGATGGTCACGGGCGCAGTGGTGCGGTTGCGCCAATACCATCCGTGCATCCCGTCGAAAGGAGCCTGGAAATCGCCCTTCTCGCCGGCGGACGATCCTTTCTCGTAGCTGGTGTATTTATCTGCCGGCGCGTCGTGTTCCTCGCCGTGAAGCTCGAAACGGACCTCCGGTCCGCCGGTCGACCAGGCGTAGGCGATCCGGTCGCCAGCGCGCATGTCTGCCTTCACTTCGCGACCTTCGTCGGGCTGGAGCGTGATCTTCACCTCGGCCGTCTGCGCGGTCGCCGGCACGCTCGACCTTGCAGCCGGCGAAGCCGGCGCCGTGGTCGCCGGGACTGTGGCGGTCTCGGCTGCATGTTCGGCCTGCTTGACCTCTCCCATGCGAGTGAGGCCGAGCAGGCGGCCCGTCCCGATCGGATCGACGCCGTATTCGGCGGGCAGGATCGTCGTCGCGAGCAGCGCGACGGCGACGCCGAAGGCAAGCGCCGTTGCCCGGTTGAGCTGGCGCAGCGTCGGGAGATCGCCGACGTTTGGCAGATTGGCGTTTTTCATCAGGCGTTCCCTTCGAGAATGAGGCCGGCGAGCTGGTAGCCGGTAAGGACGAAGCCCGCGGTCATCAGGACCACGTTCGCGGCAAAGGCATGTCGGCGGAAGCTGGCGGTGCGGCGCCAGTAGCCCATGACGATCAGGATCGCGGACAGAGCGAGTAACTGGCCGATTTCGACGCCGACGTTGAACGACAACAGATTCACCAAAAGGCCGTTCGATGGCAGCGCGAAGTCCTGGAGCTTGGTCGCGAGGCCGAAGCCGTGGAACAGGCCGAAGATCAGGACCGCGGCCTTGGCGTTAGGCTGGACGCCGAACCACCGCTGATAGGCACCGAGATTGTCGAGCGCCTTATAGACCACCGACAGACCGATAATCGCGTCGATCGCATAGGGACTGACGTGGGTGCCGAGCAGAACGCCGGCGATCAGCGTCGTGCTGTGGCCGATCGCGAACAGCGTCACGTAGGCGGCAACCTGCTTCATCCGGTAGAGGAAGAAGATCACCCCGAACAGAAACAGCAGATGGTCGTAACCTGTGACCATGTGCTTGGCGCCGAGATAGAGGAAGGCGCCAGGGGCGGGTCCGTTGATCGTTTCGATGAATGCCTGATCGCCTTCGGCGACCCCATGTGCATAGGCGGCGCTTGCCATGAACGTCGCGGTGGCGACGGCAAGGAACGTCGTCACCCCTCTCAAGTGCAGCGGGAGGCGCCACGGGCGGTTGGATGATGTTTCCACGGTAAATTGTCTCCGCTTCATCACGCGAGCGCGTGCGTCGGGGTGGCAGGGTCGGGGCGTCGCCGTTGCGACCACCGGCCCGCCAGGGCGGTGATCGCTGGCAGCACCAGCAAGGTCAGGGCGGTCGAAGTAATGAGGCCGCCGATGACGACGGTTGCGAGCGGCCGTTGCACCTCGGCACCTGTGCCGGTGGCGAGCGCCATCGGCACGAAGCCGAGCGATGCCACCAGCGCGGTCATCAGCACCGGGCGGACGCGCTCCATTGCGCCGTCCACGATCGCGTCATCGTCGCTCGCCCCTTCCTCGCGATGCTTCCCGATCGCGCTCATCATCACGAGGCCGTTGAGGACGGCGACGCCCGACAGGGCGATGAACCCGACCGCTGCGGTGATCGAGAAGGGGATGCCGCGCAGCAGCAGCGCAAACACGCCCCCGGCAAGCGCCATCGGCACCGCCGAGAACACGATCGCCGCCGACACGAAGCTGCCGAGCGCCATGTAGAGCAGGGCGTAGATCGCAATGAAGCAGATCGGCACCACGATCAGCAGGCGTAGCCGAGCCGATTGCAGGCTCTCGAAGGTGCCGCCCCACTCGGTATACATGCCAGCGGGGAGCTGCATCTGGCCGATCTTCGCCTGCGCTTCCTCGACGAACCCGCCAAGGTCGCGCCCACGCACGTTGATCTGCACGACCACCATCCGCTTGCCGTTCTCACGACTGATCTGGTTCAACCCTTGGGTGTAGTTGAACCGGGCGACCTGGCTTAGCGGGATCGAGCGCGCCACCTGACCTTCGGCAGCGGGCAGCATCACCGGGATCGACCCCAGCGTCTCAAGGTCGTCCCGCTGCGCGTCGGGCAGGCGGACCACGACGTCGAACCGCCGGTCGCCCTCGAACAGCAGCCCGGCCTCACGCCCGCCAAGCGCAGCCGAGACGGTGTTCGCCACCTCCTCGACCGACAGGCCGTAACGGCCCGCCGCCTGACGGTCGATCTGCACGTCGAAGGTCGGCGCGCCGGACGTCTGTTCGGCACTCACGTCGCCAGCGCCGGGGATCGTGCGCATGACGGCGGCGATGCGCTTCGCCTGTTCGCTCATCGCGTCGAGGTCGTCGCCGTAAAGTTTGATCGCGACGTCGGCGCGAACGCCGGCGATCAGCTCGTTGAAGCGCATCTGGATCGGTTGCTGGATCTCCGTCCGGTTGCCGATCAGCGGCTTCATCCGCTCCTCGATGCGGCGAAGAATGTCCTCCTTGCTTTTCACCTCCGTCGGCCACTCGTTCTCCGGCTTGGGGATGACGTAGGTATCCGACGCATTGGGTGGCATCGGATCGGTGCCGAGGTCGGCGTTACCGTTCTTGGAGAAGACCAGCGCCACCTCCGGCAGCGTCTTCAATGCATTCTCGATCTGGAGCTGCATCTGCGTCGATTGGTCGATCGACGCAGATGGCACGCGGAAGTTGGTGACGGTTATGTCCTTCTCGTCGAGCTGCGGCATGAACTCCTCGCCGAGGAAGCCAAAGCTCAGCACGGCCGCGACGAACACGCCGACACCGCCCAGGATGAAGGGCATCGGGCGGGCGACAGCCCGGCCCAGCACGGGGGCGTAGCGTTCCTTGAACCAGCGGATCGGCTTCACTTCCGTCTCACTGACCCGGCCCTTGACGACGATCGCGATCATCGCGGGAACGAAGGTAAGCGACAGGACGAAAGCAGAGGCGAGCGCCACCATCAACGTGATCGCCATCGGCGCGAACGTCTTGCCCTCAACGCCCTGGAAGGTGAGCAGCGGCACGAAGACGAGGAAGATGATGAGCTGACCATAAACGGTCGGCCGCACCATCTCCTTGGCCGCGAGCGTCGTTTCCTCCATCCGCTCTTCGCGGGTGAGAAGCCGGCCTTCATGCTCCTGGCGTTCGGCGAGGCGGCGAAGCGCGTTCTCGACGATGATGACGGCGCCGTCGACGATCAACCCGAAATCGAGCGCGCCGAGGCTCATCAGATTGCCCGACACGCCCAGCCCGTTCATTCCTGCGGCCGTCATCAACATGGTAATCGGGATGACTGCGGCGGTGATGAGCGCAGCGCGGATGTTGCCGAGCAGCAGGAACAGCACGACGATGACGAGCAGCGCGCCTTCGGTCAGGTTCTTTTCCACCGTCGCGATCGTCGCGTTGACGAGCTTTGAGCGGTTATAGACCGGCTCGGCGAACACGTCGGGCGGCAGCGCCTTGTTGATCTGCGTCAGCTTCTCGGCGGCGTCTGTCGCGACGATGCGGCTGTTGTCGCCTACCAGCATCAGCACGGTCGAGATGACCGCTTCCGATCCCATGCGACTGCCGGAGCCGGTGCGGACCGCACCGCCGATCACCACCTGGCCCACGTCCTTGACGCGAACGGGGACGCCGTTGCGGGTCGCGACGACGGCTTCCTGAATGTCTTCGATCGACTTCAGACGAGCATCGGCGCGGACAAGGAAGCTCTCGCCAGCGCGGCGGACATAGTTCGACCCGGCGGAGAGGTTGGCCCGCTCCATCGCATCCGCCAGCTCCGTGACGGACAATCCATAGCTGGCGAGCGCGTTGAGGTTCGGCTCGATCAGATATTGCTTCACATAGCCGCCGTTGGAATCGACGCCGGCGACGCCGCGCACCGCCCGCATCTGCGGGCGGATGATCCAGTCCTGCACCGTGCGGAGATAGGCGGCCTTCGCCAGTTCGGTGGTCAGCCGCTCGCCCTCGGGGGTGAGGTAGCTGCCGTCCGACTGCCAGCCCGGTTTGCCGTCGACCGTCTTCAGGCCCTTGCCGTCGGGATGGCGGAAGGCGACCGAATAGAAGAAGATCTCGCCAAGCCCGGTGCTGAGCGGCGCGAGGATCGGCTGCGCGTTGGCGGGAAGGCTGTCGCGCGACTGTGCGAGCCGTTCCGTCACCTGCTGGCGCGCAAAGTAAATATCGGTGCGGTCGGTAAAGACCGCTGTCACCTGGCTGAAGCCATTGCGTGAGATGGAGCGGGTCATCTCAAGCCCTGGTATTCCGGCAAGCGCCGTCTCCACCGGGAACGTCACCTGCTTCTCGATGTCGACCGGCCCCAGCGTCGGCGCGAAGGTGCTGATCTGGACCTGCCGGTTGGTGACGTCGGGCACGGCGTCGATCGGCAGCTTGGTGATCTGCCAGAGGCCGAAGCCGATGACGACGAGGGTCAGGAAGGCGACAAGCCATCGCATCCGGACCGAAAGGGAGAGGATGCGGCCGATCATTCCGCCGACTCCTTCTCGATCTCGGCCTTGAGAAGGAAAGCGTTGGTGGTGGCGATCTGCGTGCCGGCGGCAAGGCCGCCGGTGATCGCCACCATCCCGCCCGATCGGCTGCCGATCTGAACCGGCTGCGCGCGGAAGCCCTGGCCGGTGCGGACGAACACCACGCTGTCGCTGCCAAGCGTCTGCACCGCGTCTTGCGGCACCATCACGCCGCTCTTTGCGGCCCCGCCACTGGCGAGGATGCGAGCCTGAACAAGCTGGCCCGGGGCAAGCGTGCTGCCGCCGGCGGTCGGCGTGACGACGACCGTCGCGGTCCGCGATTGCGGATCGACGACGCCGGTCGCCGAACGCACCCGCCCTTCTATCGTGCGACCGTCTGTGGTGGTCAGCTCTACCCTGTCGCCTTCTCGGACACGGCCAGCATCGGCAGGCGGGACGCTTGCGGTAATCTGAAGCCGGCTCGGATCGGCGACGCGGAACAGCTCGGTTTCAGCCGCGACGAACTGGCCGAGATTGGCACCGGCATTGGTAACGCGCCCCGAAACGGGGCTGACGACCGCAACCGATCGACCGTCGCCCGACACGCGAGCCGCGCCCGCGGCGGCGCTAGCCCGGCGAGCGTCGGCCTGGGCGACGGCAAGGTTGGCCTGTGCCGATTCATAGTCGGCGCGGGGTGTCACACCCTGCGCGAGCAAACCGCGCTCTCGTTCGAGCTGACGCGCGGCGAGGGTGACGCGCGCGGATGCGGCCGAGCGGTCGGCTGCGATTTGTGAAGCGTCGCGGCTCTCGACCAATGCAAGGGTCTGGCCGGCGCGAACCGGATCGCCGATGCGGACCATGATACGGCTGACCGTGCCTGGCGCGCGCGCGGTCAGCACCGCCTCGGCGTCGGGCGTCGCCTCGACCGTGGCGGAGGCAAGGATCGCGGCGTCCAGCTCGCCGGATGCCGCCGGGGCTACAGTGATTTGCGATGCTGAAAGCGCCTGTTGCGTCATCGCGACCGTGTTCGACGGCTTTGCTGGCGCTGCGGCTTCCGTAGGGGCAGGGGCGGGGGTGGACGATTGGGTGAGGCGCGCAGCGCCGAACCCAAGCGCAGCGGCAGCGACCAGGCCAATGGCGGCGCCGGTGTAGAGACGATTTTTATCGGTCATTGCACCGCTTCTCCGGTGATGGTGAGGCCCTGCAGACGGGCCAGATTGGCGCGAGCGTCGAGGCGCGCTGCGGCGGCGTCGAGGATGACGCCACGGGCGACCCCGAGATTGTGACGCGCGGCAAGGAGTTCGATCAGCGGGCTTTTGCCCGCCTCGTAGGCCACGCGAGCGAGGCGATAGCCCTCTTGGGCGGTCGCCAACGTCCGCTGCGCGGCAGCGGCGCGAGCGTCGGCTGCCTCTACCAGTGCGAGACCAGCGCGTGTCCCCGCCTCGGCTTCGAGCCGGGCTGCTGCGGCACGCGCCTCGGCACCTTGCAGTTCGGCACGTGCCGCCGAGATGTTGCCCCGGTTGCGATCGAAGAGGGGCAGCGGGACGGATATGCCGGCAACGACGGCGGGGCCGCTCGCGACGCGAAGCTGGCGCACGCCGAGCTGCGCGGTGACGTTGGGGATGGCGAGGCGCTGTTGCACCGTCACCGCTCGCGCTGCGGCGTCCCGTTCGGCTTCTGCAACGCGCACCATCGTCGCCTGCATAGGGTCGATGGGGCCGAACGCCGGCTTGGCGTCGAGCCGATCCAAGAGTGATTCCGACAGGCCGGTGAAGGGGGTTGTAATACCGGCCAGCGCGGACAGGCGTGCCAGCGCGGCCGTCTTGAGGGCGCGCGCGTTTTCGAGGTCGGCCTGAAGCGTGTTGAGTTCTGTTTCAGCCTGCACCTGCCGGAGGCGGGCTTCCTTGCCAGCGCCGACCAAGGCGCGGGCCACCTTCAGGTCGTCGGTCGCCTCCTCAACTTCGTCCTCGGCAATAGCGATGCGCCGATCGGCGATCTCGGCGCCGGCATAGGCGCGTGCCAGCTCGGTCGCATAGACAAGGCGACCATCGCGATTGCGCGCCTGCGCCGCGACGATGCCGGCTTCACCGGCGGCGATCCGGGCTGATCGCTTGCCACCCAGCTCGATGGGCTGATCGATCTGGAACGTCGTTTGCTGCTGGTTGCGCGCGTTGCGATCGAGGTCGCCCGCGAAATTTTCGGCATAGACGTTGATCGACGGGTTAGGCCGCGCGCGAGCTTGCTCGGCAAGGCCCCGCGCGCGGGCGACGTCGGCTTCCAAGACCGTGACGCGGGGCACATCGCGCGTCTGGTTCAGAAGCTGTGCGAAAGGGGGCGCGGTCTGCGACCACGCTGCACCCGCGGGCCATAGCGCCGCGAGCGTGCCGGCCAGCGCAAGCACGCGCTGCCGGCGATAACTGCCGTTCATAATCCATAATCCTCCAGGGGTAAGTCTGTCGGCGCGTCACGCGCCGGCGAGACTCATCCGCGGGGAGGGCGCAGGAGCTTGGAAGGATCGATACCGCTCGCCAGCGATGTGGTGAGGATCGACCACGCGCGAGCGGCGACGATCGCCGGCACTTTCGCAGTCGTCGGCCCGTCGAAGGCGACCCAATGACCAGCGGCATGAGCGAGAACATGCACCGGACTGTCGCCGCCAGTCTGCTTGGCGGGAGCGTGATCGTTATGCTCGGCCGCAGCCGCATGGTCATGGTCATGGTCGACGGCGGCGACTTGCACGGGCACATGGTCATGGACCATCGCGCTGTGCCACGACGACGCCGCGACGAGGCCGAGCATGGCGACGAGCGCCAGCACGGCTCCGAACAGCGCGGAAGAGGAACGACGCATCGCCATCGTGCGCAGCGTAGGCGGACGTTGGGAACGGGGCAAGGAAATCACTTACCCGGCCATTTTGGATGGCGACGGTCGATCACATAGGGATGTTCGCCGTGGCTGTGGACCGCGAGATGCGGATCATCGGCGGCGAGGTCGCTATGTTCATGCGCGATCACGTCGGGGTCGTTCGCGGGCCATATACGGACGGCGACGAGGGTGCCGATCGCAGCAAGAACGGCCATCGCACCGAACGCCGCCTCCATTCCGACGCGAGCGCCGAGCTGGCCGACGAGCGGATAGCAGACCAGCCAGCAGACGTGGCTGAGTGCGAATTGTGCCGCGAACAATGCGGGGCGATCATCGGCGTTCGCCGACCGACGTAGCAGCCGTCCCGATGGCGTGACGCTCGCTGAATAGGCGACGCCCAGCACCAACCATCCGCCGAGCAGGACATGCCAGTAGGCCGGGCCTGGCTGCATGATGGCGGTGATCGCGGCGAGGGCCGCGAGCGCCAACGTCAGGATAGCGGCGGCGACCAGCATGACGGTCCGATCCGCAATCCGATCGAGGATACGAGGCAGGGTCAGCGCAGCGGTGATCGAGCCGCCCCCGAAGGCGGCGAGGGTCAACGCGACGTCGCGCTGGCTTAGGCCCATGCCTTTCACGATAACGACGGTGTTGACGATCACCATTGCGCTCGCGGCGGCAGCGGTGAGGGTCAGCGCCAGCAATCCGCGCAGGCGAGGCGTCGCGAGGTATATACGCGTGCCCCGCGTCGTCTTGTCGTAGATGCCGCCCTCGGCCTCAACCGGCGCCGGTCGGGGCAGGACGGTCGATACGACCAGCAGCGCCGACGCGACAAAGCCTATCGCGGTGCCCGAGAACAGCCAGTGGTAGCTCATCACCGTCAAAAGACCGGCCGCGAGGATCGGGCTCGTCAGGCTCTCCATGTCATAGGCGAGGCGGGACAGGGACAGCGCGCGGGTATAGTCGCGTTCCTCCGGGAGGACGTCCGGGATCGTAGCCTGAAAGGTTGGCGTGAACGCGGCCGATGCCGATTGCAGGACGAAGATCAAGATATAGACCTGCCAGACTTGGTTCACGAACGGCAGGCAAATGGCGACACCGGCGCGGATCACGTCCATTCCGACCAGCAAGGCACGGCGTGGCACGCGATTGGCGAACGCGCCGGCGATCGGCGCGACGCCGATATAGGCGACCATCTTAATCGCAAGCGCAGTCCCCAGCACCGCCCCGGCACTGCCGCCAGCTATGTCGTAAGCGAGCAAGCCGAGCGCGACCGTCGCCAGTCCCGTTCCTACAAGCGCGATGATCTGCGCGAGGAAAAGGTGCCGATACGTGCGGTTGGCGAGGACACTGAGCATGATCGCGCTATATCCCCCCGGGGGATCGAGTCTATCCCCCCTGGGGGATACTCGACAGCAGCCCCTCACGCGCACTAAATAAGGGGATGGCCCATCACGCTCACACCAGCCACCCCGCAATCGTCAAACGGCTCAACCGCGTCGCTGGTCATCTGCGTAGCATCGTCGGCATGATCGAAGAGGAGCGCCCCTGCGTCGATATTGCGCAACAGCTTCAAGCGGTCGAAAACGCCATCGCCAGCGCCAAGCGCGCGCTCATCAACGATCATATCGACCATTGCCTAGTCCATGCCGAAGAAGGTGAGGGGACCAAGGCGGCGGTGGAGCAGTTCCGCGCGATCTCAAAATACTGGTGATGCGCCGCGCGGCGAGGGGTGTGCCACGTGGCACACCTCCTGAAGACCGCTACCGGGCGCATTAGGCCCAGATCGCTTCCTGATCCCAGCCTTCGAGAAACCCGCCCTGCGCGGCGCTGGCGAATGGCATTTCGGGGAAGGAAAGCCAATGTGCTTTCATCCGGCCACTCCACGATGTGCCCGGATTGATCCGCTTGGCGAGATAGGAGGCAACTGCCGCCGCGCCATAGACACGGTTCCGCTGCACGACGTCGTTGCCGATATGGACCATGCGCGGCGCCTCGAACGCTTTGGGCACCTGGGGCTGGTTGATGATGCCGGTATTCCACAGCCGGGAATGATGCGCGCTGATGTTGCGCACGAAGGCAAGGCTCTTGATCCAGCTCACCAGCGTGTCGGGGAGCAGATTATAGCGTTTTGCGATGGCGAAACGGTCGTTGGGATGCGCCATTTCGAGCAGCCAGGATAGCGTTCCAAAATCCCATGCCTCGACAGCCATCCAGATCGGCATTGGCGGCGTGTAGGTATTGTAGAACTCCGACACCCAATCGTCTTTACAGCGGTCGACGGAATCGTCCGCCTTCGCCAACCAGCTCAGGTGCCGGGTCGTGCCTTTAAAATTAGCGTTCGCACGATTGGGATCGAGGTAGGCGACCGATCGATGGGCGAACAGGTCACGATTCCCGAGCGCATGGGCGAGATCGACGCGCAGCGCGACTTCGATCCGTTCGATGGCATCGAGGAAGAGCAAGCGGAGCTGCTTGTCGAAGAGATAGAGATCGACGGCATGGCGAAACTCGGCACCGGCTTGAAACTGGTCGGTGCGAATGGTGCGCGTGGCATCGTCGGGATCGGGGATGCGCTCTTGCAGCGGTTGCCAATAGGGCGACAGGCGACCGTAGCCGATTCGCTCAAGATGGCGGATGGCTTTGGCTTGGTCGGTGACGCCCAAACCGCGGCCTTCAAGGAGGGCGAGCTGGTCGGCGAAGCTGAGATGGGGTTTGGCGTAGGGCGGAAGCATCGCCCCAGATATGAAGAAGGCCGCCCCTTGATGCCATAGGCAACAGCGGGGACGGCCATGTTGTCCTCTATCTAGATGTTCGGGTCTGAGGATTCAATTAAAAATTGACGGCGGGTCGCCGCGTGACCGCTCGGGCGAGGCAAACGCGCTCCGACAAATTTTGGGGGAGGCAAATCTGTCTCCGCCCTATATGCTTCCTTATCCTGATTACACGGTATCGTGTTTACGGGCTCACTGTGCTTCGTGAGACATTGGTGCCTCCCTCACTAGGGACAACAATGTCTCCGAGTGGGCGACGTTTTTGTCTCCCCACCCCCTCTGGAAATGGTGCGCGAATGTGCTATTTCCACCATCATGAGCAAGCAACCCGACGATACCACAAAGGAGGCAGGATCGAACGTCTTTTCGATCGCGGCGGTGGCGAAGCCGAAGAAGCGGAAGGACAAGTGGCCGGATGCCGTCCTGTCGCGTGGCTACAGCATGATCCCGTCGATCCTGTTGTGGGGCCAGGCCAAGATGGGTCTGAAGCCTGACGAGTTGAACGTGCTGCTTCAGCTCATCAGCCATTGGTGGTCGGCCGATCACGATCCGCATCCTGCCAAGGACACGATCGCCCGCCGTATGGGCAAGGACGCACGGACGGTTCAGCGGCACCTGACCGCGTTGGAGACGAAGGGTTTCATCAAACGGGTCGAGCGCTTCAAGCGGCACAAGGGCCAGGACAGCAATGGCTACGATCTGTCCGGACTGATCGCCAAGCTGGAGACGATCGCGCCGGAGTTCGAGAAGGTGACGGATCAGAACAAGCGCCGACGCGCGAAGGCTGAGACGAAAACGGCATAGGTTTCAAGGATCGCGCGCCGCGAAAGCGGCGTGTGGGGCCGGTCAGTCCAAGGCCGGTTCGGAACGTAGGGATTGGCGCTTCGGGCAGAAGCATGGCCCCCTTCCAAAAGGGGTAATGACGCCGCCAATCCCTACGCTCGCTGATTTAGCACAGCGGGGCGCTGACCCCAAACCCCGGGGAAGCTCATGAGCTATACCGAAGAGACACGCCAATCGACCTGCCCTTCATGCGGCAAGCTCAACCATGTCATCGTGGCCTATGCCGGGGACTATCGGGCGTCACCTCAAGCTTTGTACGCTGAACAACGATTTTCCGGACATAATGTGAACATTGGTGTCAGGCAGCGGCGCGAAGGTACTGGTAGAGGGTTTCGCGGCTGATGCCCATGTCGCGCGCGATGGTCGCCTTGCGTTCACCGGCGGCAACGCGGCGGTGCAGATCGGCAATCATCTCATCCGAGAGCGACCGTTTCCGCCCCCGATAGGCGCCGCGCTGCCGAGCGATCGCAATGCCTTCGCGTTGCCGTTCGCGGATCAGGGCGCGCTCGAACTCAGCAAACGCACCCATGACCGAGAGCATCAGATTGGCCATCGGGGAGTCCTCCCCCGAGAAGGACAGGCTTTCCTTCTCAAACTCGATCCGGATACCTCGCTTGGTGAGGCCCTGGACCAGCTTGCGCAGGTCATCCAGATTGCGGGCCAACCGATCCATGCTGTGGACGACGACGGTATCGCCTTCGCGGGCGAAAGTGAGCAGAGCCTCAAGCTGGGGGCGGTTGACGTCCTTGCCCGATGCCTTGTCGGTGAAGGTCCGATCGAGCGACTGACCTTCCAATTGGCGATCCACATTCTGATCGAACGTGCTGACCCGGACATAGCCTGTGGATCGGCGTGGAAAAAGGACCCCGGTAGCGGGGTGATCGGCGTCGAAAAGGGACCCCTCATCCCGGTGGTCTAGGCTGTTCGCTTGGCGGTGTGTCAGGCGGCGAGAGCGGGATGCTGGTATTGGAGACGGTGTTGAGGATCCGGCGCGAGCACGCGTCGGGGAAGGCCATCAAGGCGATAGCGCGGGACCTGCACCTGTCGCGCAAGGTGGTGCGCAAGGCGATCCGGGCACCGGAGGCGGACATGGGCTACCGGCGGGCAGTGCAGCCGCTGCCGAAGCTGGGTCCGTTCCAGGCGCGACTGGATGCTTTGCTGGAGGACGATGAGGCACGGCCGCGGCGCGAGAAGCTGCGCCTCACGCGCATCCACGACCTGCTGCTACGCGAAGGGTTCGACGGCTCGTACGACGCGGTTCGCCGTTATGCGGCCCGCTGGCGGCAGGCGCGACGTCGCGATGTGATGGATGCGCCGGCGTTCATCCCGCTGCTGTTCCGACCGGGCGAGGCCTATCAGTTCGACTGGAGCCATGAGGACGTGGAGATCTCGGGCAAGCCGATGCGCGTGAAGGTCGCGCATGTGCGACTGTGCGCGTCGCGGGCCATGTATGTGCGGGCCTATCCGCGCGAGACACAGGAGATGCTGTTCGACGCGCATGCGCGGGCGTTTGCCTTCTTCGGAGGCGTGCCGACGCGCGGCATCTACGACAACATGAAGACGGCGGTGACGAGCGTGTTCACCGGCAAGGAGCGTGTCTTCAACCGGCGCTTCCTGGTCATGGCCAACCACTACATGGTCGAGCCGACCGCCTGCTCGCCCGCGTCGGGTTGGGAGAAGGGTCAGGTCGAGAACCAGGTGCAGACCGCGCGCGGCCGCTTCTTCCAGCCACGCCTGCGCTTTACCAGCCTCGCTGAGCTGAACGGCTGGTTGGAGGCCGAGTGTCGGCGCTGGGCCGACATGCACCAGCATCCCGAGCAGAAGGAACTGACGGTCGCTGAGGCATGGGCAGCCGAACAGGCTGTACTCCAGCCTGTTGTCGCGCCCTTCGACGGCTTCCACGAGAGCGAGCATGCGGTAAGCGGCACATGCCT